>DASQGB010000046.1:0-14918 GCA_035632815.1 Burkholderiales bacterium
CCAGGCGCAGATGAAGGCCCCGCGCGGGCCGGTGGAGATCACGGTGGGGTCGGGGCCCGGCGGCACGCCCGACGTGATCATGCGCAACGTCGCCAAGATCATGACCGAGGAGAAGATCGTCACCATCCCGGTGGTGGTGCAGAACCGCGCCGGCGGCTCGCATTCCAACGCCTACAACTACGTGCTGGGAAAGAAGGGCGACGAGAGCGTCCTGCTCACGCTCGCCTCGCCGGTGTTCACCACGCCGATCATGCAGGGCACGCCCTCGGTCGTCGACCAGGTGGTGCCGATCGCCGGCTTCATCCAGTCGGAGCTGGTGTTCCTGGTACAGCCCAATTCGCCCTTCAAGTCGCTCAAGGATTTCGTCGAAGCGGCGAAGAAGGAGCCGAAAAAGCTGCGCATCGCCGGCGCGGCCTCCGGCGGCACCGACCATCTGGCGACCGCGATGATCGAGAAAGCCGCCGGCATCCGGCTCACCTACATCCCGTATGAGAGCGGATCGAAGGCGCTGGCGTCGTTTCTCGGCGGCAACGTCGAGGCGACTTTCGCGACTCTGGAGGAAGGGCTGCCGGTGTTCCAGGGCGGCAAGGCGCGGCCGCTCGCGATCCTGTCCGAGAAGCGGCGCCCGGAGGACTCGTACAAGAACGTTCCCACCGCCAAGGAGCTCGGCTACGACGTCGTGTTCGGCCAGTTCTGGGGCGTCGCCGCGCCGCCCGGAACCGATCCGGCGATTGCCGCCTGGTGGGAGGACAAGTTCCGCAAGGTCGTCGCCACCAAGACCTGGCAGGACGGGCTGAAGGAGAAGTTCCAGCGCAGCGATTTCTACGGCCTCGCGCGCGCCGGCGAGTATTTCAAGAAGGAGCAAGCCACGTTCCGGTCTCTCATGGAGGACGTGGGACTCGCCAAGAAGTGAGAAAGAGCGATGTCGCCCCGGCAGCACTGATGCTGGGCCTGTCGGGCGCGATCCTCCTCGAGACCCGCAATCTCGGCTTCTGGAGCGACACGACGCCGGGGCCGGCGTTTCTTCCCGTCTGGCTCGCCGCTGCCGGGCTCGCGCTGTGTGCGCTGCGCCTGGCCGAAGCGCGTCGCGGCGGCGAAGATACCGAATGGCCGGACAAGGCGGCGCTCGCGCGCATCGCGCTGATTTTCGCCGGCCTGATCGCGGTTCCGCTCCTGACGCCGCTGCTCGGCTTGTTGCCGGCGTTGGCGTTGTTCATGGCCTATCTGCTCCTGCTCGTCCTGCGCCAGCCGCTCTGGCCGAGCCTCGCGACCATCGGCGTCACCGGCGCGCTGGTGTACGGGATTTTCGTGGGCTGGCTCGGCGTGCCGCTTCCCCGGGGCGTGATCGGAATCTGAGCCGGTGGAAGCCCTCCAGCTTCTCGGTCAGGGCTTCGCGACCTGCTTCACGCCGCTCAACCTCGCGTTCATCCTGATCGGCGTGCTGGTCGGCCAGGTCATCGGCGCCCTGCCCGGCATCGGTCCGGCCGCCGGCATGGCGCTGCTGCTGCCGCTCACCTACGGCATTCCGCCGGCGACCGCGATCATGATGCTCGCCGGCATCATGTATGGCGGCATGTACGGCGGCACGCTCACCTCGGTCCTGATCAACGTGCCCGGCGAGGCCGCCAGCGTCATGACCGCGGTCGACGGCCACCAGATGGCGCGCAAGGGCCGCGCCGGCGCGGCGCTGAGCATCGCGGCGATCGGCTCCTTCCTCGCCGGGATCGCGGCCGTGATCGCAGTCGTCTTCATCACCCCGCCGCTCGCGGCGTTCGCGCTGAAGTTCAACGCGCCGGAGTATTTCCTGCTGGCGCTCCTGGGCATCACCGCGGCTGCGAGCCTGGGCAGCCGCTCGCCGACCAAGGCGTACATGACGGCCCTGCTCGGGCTGATGATCGCGATGGTCGGTGTCGATCCGATCCAGGGCACCCAGCGCCTGATCTTCGGCCAGCAGAGCCTCCTCGAAGGCATCGATTTCCTCCCGGTGGCGATCGGCATCTTCGGCATTGCCGAGGTGCTGTCCTCGCTCGAGCGCTCGCAGGAAATCCAGCCGATGCGCACCCGCCTGCGCGATATGTGGCTCACCGCCCAGGAGTGGGCAGACAGCCGCCTGGCAATCCTACGCGGCGGCCTGGTCGGCTTCGTGGTCGGGGTCATGCCCGGCGCCGGGCCGACGATCGCCGCGATGCTCGCCTATGTCACGGAGAAGCGCTTCAGCCGGCATCCGGAGCGCTTCGGCCACGGCGCCATCGACGGCGTCGCCGCGGCCGAATCGGCGAACAACGCCGCGTCGCACGGCGCTTGCGTGCCGATGCTCGCGCTCGGCATCCCGGGCTCGGCGAGCACCGCGGTGCTGCTCGCCGCCCTCATCCTGCACGGCATCCGGCCCGGACCGGGACTGATGACCGAGCAGTCGACGCTCGTGTGGGGCCTGATCGCGAGCATGTTCATCGGCAACGTCGTGCTGCTGATACTGAATTTGCCGCTGGCGCCGCTGTTCGCGGCGCTGCTGCGCGTGCGCTACGTCTATCTCGCGCCCGGCATCCTGGTGATCTCGCTGGTCGGCGCCTATGCCGGCAGCCTCAGCTTCAGCACGGTCTGGACCAGCCTCGCGTTCGGCGCCGTAGGCTGGTTCATGATCAAGCTTGATTTCCCGCGCGCGCCGCTGGTGCTGGCGCTGGTGCTGGCGCCGCTGCTGGAGAGCTCGCTGCGCCAGTCGCTGCTGCTGTCTTTCGGCAGCCTGTCCATCTTCGTGGAGCGGCCGCTGGCCGCGATGCTTCTGGGATTCGTGGTGCTATCGCTGCTGCTGCCGGTGATCGGCGCCATTCGCCGCCGGCGGGCGCTCGCATGATCAAGCTCGTTTTGCCCGGCGGTGCTGCCAGAAGGCGAAGGCCATCGATGCGACCGCGGCCGCCAGCAGGCCGCCCGAGATCGGCCGCGTGACGAACAGCCACGGATTCGAGTCGGTCATGATCGAGCGGATGAGATTGATCTCGATCTGGTCGCCGAGGATCACGCCCAGGATCAGCGGCGCGAGCGGCAGCCCTCCCTTGACCATGCCGTAGCCGACCAGGCCGAAGAGCAGCAGCACGTAGACGTTCGACATCGTGTTGTCGAGCGCGAACGCGCCGATCACGCACAGCACCAGGATCACCGGAAACAGGATCGATTTCGGCACCGTGACGATGAGCAGGAACCAGCGCACGCCGATGAACAGGATCACGATCATCAGGAAGTGCGCGATCACGTACGCGGCGAAGATGCCGTAGGCGAGCTTCGGCTCCTGCGAGATGAACAGCGGCCCGGGCTGGATGCCGTGGATGGTCAGCGCGCCGAGCATCACCGCGGTCACCGCGTCGCCGGGAATGCCGAAGGCCATGATCGTCACCAGCGAGCCGCCGACGTTCGAGTTGTTCGCCGCCTCCGAGGCGATGATCCCCTCGGGCGTGCCGGTGCCGAAGCGCTCCGGATGGCGCGAGAACTTCTTCGCCTGATCGTAGGCCATCACATTGGCGGCACTGCCGCCAATGCCGGGAAGTACTCCTATGAGCACGCCGACGAACGAGGTCCACAGCAGCAGGAACGGGCGCGACAGGATCTCCCAGATGACCTTGGCGTGCGACACCACCAGCCGCGGGGCGACGAAACCGGTCAGCGGATCCCTCGCTTTCCCGATTCTCTCGACGTCGGACATGATCTGTGCGAACGCGAACACGCCGATCAGCACCGGCAGGAACGGGATCCCGCCCTCCAGAAAACGGATCCCCAAAGTGAGGCGCGGCTGGCCCATCACCGGGTCGTTGCCCATCACGGTGACCACCAGGCCGATCGCCCCGGCGAGCAGCCCCTTGGTAATGGAGTCGCCGGTGAGACCCGCCACCATCGACAGCGCGAACACGAACAGCGAGAAGTACTCCCATGGCCCGAACTCGAGAGCCATCCTCGCGAGCGGCTCGGTGGTGCCGATGAGGAAGATGGCGCCGAGCAGGCCGCCGAAAAACGACGCCCAGATGCCGAGCCACAGCGCCCGGCCGGGCTCGCCCTTTTGCGACATCGGGAAGCCGTCGAACATGGTGGCGATCGACGACGGCTTGCCGGGAATGCCGAGCAGGCACGAGGTGATCAAGCCACCCGACTCGCCGCCGACGTAGACACCGATCATCGCCGACAGCCCCTGCAGCGGCTCCAGGCCGAAGGTGAACGGCAGCACCATGATCACCGTCATGGTGTTGGTGATCCCGGGCAGCGCGCCGCCGAGGATGCCGATCAGCGTACCGAGCGCGAGCGGCACGAAGTACTTCGCCTGCAGCACGTTCTCGATACCGGCGAGCAGCAACTCATACATTAGAGGCCCGCCAGAAGCCGCTCGAACATCAGAAATCAGTCCATCTGCCGCGCGGCAGCAGTACGTGCAGATAGTGCTCGAACACGATGTAGGTCACCGCCGTCGTGACGAACGCGGTCACCGCGACCACGATCCAGCCCTTTTTATTCCTGGGCAAATCCAACGCGGTCTGCAGCACCGCCATGAAAACGAAGGTCGCGATGCGAAACCCGAGGAATGGCAGCGCCCCGACGTACAGCCCGAAAATCGCAAATACGGCGAGGACCAGGCTGTAGTTGATTACCTGCGTTTTCCGGGTTTGTTTTGCGCCGAGAAAATCAAAAACCACCAGCGCCGCGGCGAGGACCGCGGTGATGCCGAGGACGATGCGCGGATAGAACCCCGGGCCGATCGGGACCAGCGGGTTCTGCTTCAGCTCGAGCGTCAGCCCGAAAAGCACGAGGCTCGCGGCGAGCACCGCGAGCCCCGTGATGCCGTCGCGCGACATCAACGCTTCAGCAGCCCGAGGTCTTTAGCCAGGTTGCGGTTCAGGTCGTCATTCTTCTTTAGCCAACCGGCATAGGCGGCGCGATCCATGTAGCGCACCAGCGTGCCCTGCAGCTTCATCGCGTCGGCGAACGCCTGCTCCTTGACCGCGGCGGCGCAGGCCGAGCCGAGCTTGGCGATGACATCGGCCGGCGTGCCCTTCGGCGCCACGATGCCGCGGTTGACGTCGTAGACGACGTTGATGCCGAGCTCCTTCAGCGTCGGCACGTTCGGCAGCTCGGGGCTGCGCTTCTCGGTGGCGATGGCGAGGAACTTGAGCTGCCCGGCCTCGACTTTGCCCTTCTGCGTCAGGTTGGCGTCGGTGAGGTCGATGTGGCCGCCGAGGATCGCGTTCATGCGCGGCGCGAGGCCCTCATAGGAGACGTACTTGAACTTGATTCCCGCGGCCTGCTCGATCAGCGCCGGAAAGAAGTGGCTGGTCGAGGCGAGCGTCGCGCCGACCGTGATCTGGCCGGGCCGGGCCTTGGCGTCGGCGAGCAGCTCCTGCCAGCTTTTCCACGGCGTCTTCGGGCTGGCGGTGAGCACCGAAGGCGTCGACGTAAGCAGGCAGATCGGCTCGAAGTCCGAGTACTGCACGTCCGCGACGCCGGCGTAATAGGTGGAATGGATATAGTCGTGAACGGCGTACAGCGTGTAGCCGTCGGGCGGCGACTCCTTCGCCTCCTTGGCCCCCTTCGTGCCCGAGGCGCCGCCGATGTTGGCGATCACCACCGTCTGGCCGATCTGCTTCTGCAGCAGCGGCGCGAACGGCCGGAAGATGTTGTCGGTGTCGCCGCCTGCGGCCCAGGGCACGATCAGCTTGACCGGGCGTTCCGGATACGCGGCGATTGCGGCGAGCGGGATCAGCGCTGCAACGACTCCAGCAATCAGTTTTCTCACAGCTCCTCCTCCAAGAAGAGAAACCGCATGATAAGTCATGTTGCCGCGGAGCTGTCCCTGATCCAGCGCCGGTCGATGCGGTCCTTCCACCACCAGACCCAGCGGCCCTCGGCGCTCCAGCCGCCGCGCTGCGCGATCGCGTAGCGCGCGCCGCAGCTGAGCAGCAGCAAGGCCTTCGTCTGGGGTTGGTAGGCGCCGGGCTTCGCGCCCTGCAGCGCCAGCCTCAGATTGTCGGCGAGCACCTCTCCCTGCCTTACCGCATAGACCCCCGACTTGGGATGCGGCGAATCGCGCAGCGTGGCGCAGTCGCCGACGGCGAACACTTCCGGATGCGACACGCTGCGCAAGGTCGCGTCGACGAGCAGGAAGCCTTTGTCGTCGGTCGCCATGCCCGCGTGCGCGAGCCAGGGCAGCGGCGCCGGGCCGGTGCTCAGCACGACCAGATCGAAGCTCTGCCGCGCGGTCCCCGCGACGACCACCGGTCCGTTTACCAGCGTGGTGACCGCCATGCCGGGCCGGAAGTCGATACCCAGGCGCCGAAGCCTGCGCAGCACCCGCCGCTCGAGCGGCGGCGGCATGGAGGCTGCGCCGGAGTAGAGCGTGACCTCCGCGCCGTGGTAGCGAAGCGCCATGGCGAGCTCCACCCCGGCCGCGCCGGCGCCGATCACCGCGATGCGCGTCGGCAGCGACAGCTGCTCGATGAAGCGCTCGAGCGGCTTTACCGCAAGCGCGTGCCAGGCGCTGCCGGGAATCGACGTGTCGACCAGCGAGCCGGCGTTCAGCGAAAGGATGTCGTAGGCGAGCTCGCGACCATCGGCGAGGATAGCCGTGCGGCGCTTCACATCCAGCTTGGAAACGCTCGACTGTACGAGCTCCACGGACGCCGCCGCGGCGAGGCGCGCGACGTCGATTTGCGCCTCGCTTAGCCGGTAATGGCCGGCGACGACGCCGGGCAGCATGCCGGAATAGAGCTGCTTCGCCGAGGGCGAGACGAGGGTGATCTGCGCGCCGTGAAGCGGCTTGTGCCTGAACGACTTCAGGACGACGGTGTGCGCGTGCCCCGCGCCGACGAGCAGTATCCGCTTCACGCCTTAGGCAGCTTCTCGAGGCGTTTATCTTCTTCGCGCTTGCGCAGCTCTTTCCTCTGCACCTTGCCGGTGGTGGTCATCGGCAGCGCGTCGATGAACTCGATCTCGCGCGGGTATTCGTAGGGAGCGAGGCGCCCGCGGACATGGGTTTGTATCTGCTCGATGAGGTTCTCGGAGGGTGGATGTCCGGGCTGCAGCACGATGAACGCTTTCACGATGGAGCCGCGCGTCGCGTCGGGCTTGCCGATCACCGCCGCGTTGGCCACCGCCGGGTGCTTCACCAGGCAGCTCTCGATCTCGGCCGGGCCGATGCGGTAGCCCGAGCTCTTGATGAGGTCGTCGGAGCGGCCCTGGTACCAGAGATAGCCGTCGCCATCCATTTTCCCCTGATCGCCGGTGCAGCCCCAGTCGCCGACGAACTTGTCGCGCGTCGCCTGCGGGTTCTTCCAGTACTCGAGGAAGAACACGGGATCGCCTTTTCGATGCACCGCGATCTCGCCCAGCTCTCCCGCTGGAAGCTCTTTACCGTCCCCATCGATGATCGCCACCCGGTGTCCCGGATAGGGACGGCCGATCGATCCGGGCTTCACCGGCCACGCTGCCTGGCAGTTGCCCACCACGTAGTTGATCTCGGTCTGCCCGAACATCTCGTTGATCGTCACGCCGAGCTCCTCCTTCGCCCACTCGATCACGGTGACGCCCACCGCTTCCCCCGCGCTCATCACGGATCTTAAATTGAAAGAAAAACGTTTTCTGGGTTCAGGAACGGCTTTCATCATCAACTTCAGAGCGGTCGGAAAGAGAAAGGAATTGCGGATGCCGTACTTCTCGATCAGGTGGTAGGCGCGCTCGGCGTCGAAGCGGCCGCGGTAGCCGAGGATCGGGATGCCGAACAGCCACGCCGGCAGCAGCGCGTCCATCAGGCCGCCGGTCCACGCCCAGTCCGCCGGCGACCAGAACATGTCGCCCGGCTGCGGGAAGAAATCGTGCGAGTGCACGAAGCCCGGGACATTGCCGATCATCACGCGGTGCGCCTTGAGCGCGCCTTTGGGCGGACCGGTGGTGCCGCTGGTGTAGATGATCAGCGCCGGGTCGTCGGCCGCAGTATTCACGGGGTTGAAGCTGGAGCTGGATTTCTCCAATAAGGAGCTCCAATCCTGCACATCCCTTTCCCTCGCACCGCCCACCCCGATCACATGGCGCAGGTGCGTGAGGCGGTCCTTCACCGCCCAGAGGTTGGCTATCGTCGAGGGCTCGACGATGGCGACGCTCGCCTCGGCGTGGTTGATGCGGTATTCGAGCGCGTCGGGGCCGAAGAGATGCGACAGCGGCAGCGCGATCGCGCCCATCTGGAAGATGGCGATGTAGGCGATCGCGGTCTCGGGGCGCTGCGGCAGCAGGATGGCGACGCGCTCGCCGCGCTTGACCCCGAGTGCGCCGAGCGCGTTCGACAGGCGATTGGCGGCGACCTGGACGTCCCAGAAGGAGTACGCGGCGGTGGCGCCCGACTCGTCCTCCCAGTACAGCGCGAAGCGGCTGCGGTCCGCGGCCCACTGCCCGCAGCAGGCGCTCGCGATGTTGTAGCGCTCCGGCACGTCCCAACGGAAGCTCTGGTAGAGCTCGTCGTAACGATCGATCATGAAAAGTCAGTTTAACATCGCGAAAATGCCGCTCGAGGCCCTGGTTTTCGATGCCTATGGAACGCTGTTCGACGTGCATTCCGTGGCGCAGCGCTGCGAGAGCTTCTTCCCCGGCAGGGGCGCGCAGCTGTCGCAGCTGTGGCGCGCGAAGCAGCTCGAGTACACCTGGCAGCGCAGCCTGATGCGGCGCTATCTGCCCTTCTCCACCGTCACGCGCGAGGCGCTCGCCTATGCCTGCGAGGCGCTCGGGCTCGAGCTCACCGCCGAGCGCATGGAGGCGGTGATGAGCGAATATGTGCGCCTCGCCGTCTACCCGGACGTCGAAAAGAATCTGTCGAGGCTGCTGGTGAAGAAGGCCATCCTGTCGAACGGCTCGCCGGACCTGCTCGGGCCGCTGGTGAAGAATTCGGGTCTCGAGTTCGATGCCGTGCTGAGCGTGGACGAGATCGGGGTGTTCAAGCCCGCTCCCGAGGTGTACCAGCTCGCGGTCGACAGGCTGGGCATTCCCCCCAGAAGCATCGGCTTCGTATCGTCCAACTGCTGGGATGCGCTGGGCGCCAAATCGTACGGCTTCACCGTGTTCTGGATCAACCGGCTGACTGCACCGGTCGATCGGCTCGGATTCCAGCCCGACCGCGTCGTAAAAAGCCTGGATGAAATTCTGCTCTAACTGCGCGTCCCGGGTGGTCAGCCGGATTCCGCCGGGCGACTTGCTGCCGCGCTGGGTTTGCGACGAGTGCGGGGAGATCCACTACCAGAACCCGAAGCTGGTGATCGGCACGATCCCGGAGCACGACGGCAAGCTCTTGCTGTGCCGGCGGGCGATCGAGCCGCGCTACGGCTACTGGACGCTGCCGGCCGGCTTCATGGAGAACGCCGAGAGCGCCGGGCAGGCGGCGCTGCGCGAGACGCTGGAGGAAGCCGGCGCGAAGGTCGAGCTGGAGGCGCCCTTCAGCATGATCTCGGTGCCGCATGTCAACCAGGTGCATGTCTTCTTCCGGGCGCGGCTGGTCGACCTGGCCTTCAAGCCCGGCGAGGAGACGCTGGAAGTGGCGCTGTTCGAGGAGGCCGCGGTGCCCTGGCAGGACATCGCCTTCCGCACCGTCGCCGCGACGCTGCGCCACTGGTTCGCAGACCGCAAGGGCGGCGCGTTCGGATTCCACGCGGAGGACATTACCGTCCGTTAGAATCCGCCACCGGGAGGAAGACAACATGAAAATCGACGCCGCCAATACGGCCTGGATGATCACCGCCACGGTGCTGGTCCTCGCCATGACCCTGCCCGGCCTCGCCCTCTTCTACGCCGGGCTGGTGCGGACCAAGAACGTGCTCTCGGTGCTGATGCAATGCCTGTCGATCACCTGCGTCGTGACCCTCGCCTGGGTCGTCGTGGGTTACAGCATCGCATTCGGCGACGGGAATGCCTGGTGGGGCGGCCTGGGCAAGTCCTTCTTCGCCGGCATCGACGTCAAGACGGTGAAGGGCAGCATCCCGGAGACCGTGTTCGCGATGTATCAGCTCACCTTCGCCATCATCACCCCGGCGCTGGTGATCGGCGCCTACGCCGAGCGGGTGCGTTTCTCCGGCATGCTGCTGTTCAGCGTGCTGTGGCTGCTCATCGTCTACTGCCCGCTTGCCCACTGGGTCTGGGGCGACGGCTGGCTGCAGAAGATGGGGCTGATGGATTTCGCCGGCGGCACCGTGGTGCACCTCAATGCCGGCATGGCGGCGCTGGTCGCCGCGCTCGCGCTTGGCCGGCGCCAGGGCTTCCCCGAGACGCAGATGGCGCCGCACAACATGACGATGACGGTCACCGGCGCCTGCATGCTGTGGGTGGGCTGGTTCGGCTTCAACGCCGGCAGCGCGCTCGCCGCCGACGGCGTCGCCGGCATGGCGATGCTGGTGACGCACATCGGCGCGGCCACCGGCGCCTTCGCCTGGCTGATCTGCGAGTGGGCGCGCTACGGCAAGCCCTCGGTGCTGGGCATCGTCACCGGCATGGTGGCGGGCCTGGGCACGATCACGCCGGCCTCGGGCTTCGTCGGACCGCTCGGCGCGCTCGCCATCGGCGCCGCAGCCGGCGTAATCTGCTTTGCCGCCACCAGCTACATGAAGCGCTCGCTCGGCGTGGACGACTCGCTCGACGTCTTCCCGGTGCACGGCGTCGGCGGCATCATCGGCACGCTGCTCACCGGCGTGTTCGTCTCGGCGACCTTCGGCGGCATCGGCTACCCCGAAGGCATGGGCATGGGCAAGCAGGTGATGGTGCAGCTCGCCGGCGTCCTCGCGGCCGCGGTCTGGTCGGGCGTGCTCACCTTCGTCCTGATCAAGGCCTGCGACGCGCTCGTCGGCATGCGCGTGGCTCCGGACGAGGAGACCGAGGGGCTGGATACCGTGATGCACAACGAGAAGGGCTACAACCTCTAGCCGCCCATGAGGCGCCGCGATTTCATCAAGCTCTGCGCCGCCTCGGCGGCGGCCGCCGGCCCGCTCGCCGCCGATGCCCGGCCGCAGTGGTACGGCAAGGCGCGGCTGATCGACGCGAAAGGGGCGCCGCTGCACGCAAGAGCGGTCCCCGCCGGCCGCACGCTGGTGTTTCACTATCCGTACGCGGCGACGCCCTGCTTCCTGCTGAACCTCGGCCGGCCGGCGAAGGCTTCGGCGCAGCTGAAGACCGCCGACCAGCAGCCCTACGAGTGGCGCGGCGGCGTCGGTGCCGAACGCTCGATCGTCGCCTACTCGGCGATCTGCGCGCACAAGCTCACCTACCCGACGCGCGACATCAGCTTCATCAGCTTTCGCGCCGAGAAGAGCCCCCGCAACCAGTTCGCCAACGTCATCCACTGCTGCTCCGAGCACAGCCAGTACGACCCGGCCGAAGGCGCCCGGGTGCTCGCCGGGCCCGCGCCGCAGCCGCTCGCGGCGATTTTGCTCGAGCATGATTCAGGCACCGATGAGCTGCGTGCGGTGGGCACGCTGGGCGGCGAGATGTTCAACGAGTTCTTCGACAAGTACGCCTTCCGGCTGCAGCTGGAGCACGGCGCGGCAGCCCGCGCCGCGGTGAACGGCGCGTGCGTGGTCGAAGCGCTCGAGAACTACTGCAAACAGCAAGTGAAGTGCTAGCGTGGCTCGGGACGGCTGACCCGTTCCCGCCGGTCGAGCGGGCGCTGAGAAATCCGAACGGCCTGCTCGCCGCGGGCGGCGATCTGTCGCTCGAGCGCCTGCTGGAAGCCTACCGGCGGGGCGTGTTCCCCTGGTTCTCGGGCGGCGAGCCGGTGCTGTGGTGGTCGCCCGATCCGCGCATGGTCCTGTACTGCCGCAACCTCAAAGTGTCGCGCTCGCTTTCCAAGAGCGTGCGCAACAAGGGCTACGAGGTGCGCGTCGACACGGCCTTCGGCGAGGTGCTGCAGGGCTGCGCTGCGCGGACCGAGGGGACCTGGCTGGGCAAGGAGATGAAGGCCTCCTACCTCGGCCTGCACCGCGCCGGCCATGCGCATTCCTTCGAAACCTGGCTGGGGAGTGAGCTGGTCGGCGGGCTCTACGGGGTGGCCATCGGGCGCATGTTCTACGGAGAATCGATGTTTTCGCGCGCCACCGACGCCTCCAAGGTCGCTTTGTGTTACCTCGTTGAATACCTCAAAACCCGTGGATTTCCACTGATCGACTGCCAGATGCATACGCCGCTGCTCGCCTCGCTAGGTGCCCGGGAGATCCCGCGGCGGACCTTCCTGCGCGAATTGACAGCGCTGGTAGACTACGCCGAGTCTCCCGGAAAGTGGAGCTGTGTCGCGACTTAACGATCTGCCGCATGCAGTCCTGCAGTTCTACGTAACTGCGCCTTACCCGTGCAGCTACCTGCCCGACCGCATGGCGCGCTCGCAGGTGGCGACGCCCAGCCACCTGATCAACACCGAGCTGTACGGCGACCTGGTGAAAGCCGGCTTTCGCCGCAGCGGAATCTTCACCTACCGCCCGCATTGCGACGCCTGCCGCGCCTGCGTGCCGGTGCGCATCCCGGTAGGCGAGTTCGCCGCCAACCGCTCGCAGCGCCGCGCCTCCAAGCAGCACGCGACGCTGACGGCCCACGCGCAGCCGCTCAAGTTCCGCCTCGAGCACTATGCGCTCTACCTGCGCTACCAGTCGAAGCGCCATTCCGGCGGCGGCATGGACAACGACAGCCGCGACCAGTATTCGCACTTCCTGCTGCAGAGCCGGGTCGACACGCGCCTGATCGAGTTCCGCGACGCCGGCCAGCTGGTGATGGTGTCGATCGTCGACTTCCTGCCCGACGGCCTGTCGTCGGTGTACACCTTCTACGAGCCCGACCGGCGCGGCGCCAGCTTCGGCACCTACAACGTGCTGTGGCAGATCGACCAGTCCCGGCGCCTGGGCCTGCCCTACCTCTACCTGGGCTACTGGATCCGCGAGAGCCCGAAGATGGCGTACAAGTCCAAGTTCGAGCCGATCGAGGGCTTCGTGGGCGGCTCCTGGCGCCGCTTGCGTGGGACCACGGCCTAGCAATCGCCGGCAAGCCGCGTGAGCTGGTATGAGCTGGCGCGCCCGCTCCTTTTCTCGCTAGATCCCGAAGCAGCGCATCGCCTCGGTTTAAGGTTGTCCGCAGTCGCGGCATTCCTTGCTGAAAAGCCTCAGGCACTACCGGTTCGCGCGCTGGGCCTCGAATTCCCCAACCCGGTCGGCCTGGCCGCCGGGCTGGACAAGGACGCCGCGCACATCGACGCGCTCGCCGCGCTCGGCTTCGGCTTCCTCGAGGTCGGCACCGTCACCCCGCGGCCGCAGCCGGGCAACGCAAGACCGCGCCTGTTCCGCATTCCCGAGGCAGGCGCGCTCGTCAACCGCTTCGGCTTCAACAACGTCGGCGTCGACGCCTTCCTCGCCAACGTGGCGCGCTCGCGCTGGCGCGGCATCCTCGGCATCAACATCGGCAGGAATGCCGACACGCCGCCCGAGCGCGCGGCGGAGGACTACGCGACCTGTCTTGAAAAAGTCTATGGGAAGGCTTCGTACGTCGCCATCAACGTCTCTTCGCCCAACACCCAGGGGCTCAGAGCCCTCCAGGAGAAGGATTCCCTGGAAAGCCTGCTCGCGCGTCTCAGCGCGCTGAGGGAGCGCCTCGCCGACGAGCACGGCAAGCGGGTCCCGCTGGTGCTCAAAGTCGCGCCCGATCTGAATACGGCGGAAATCCACGAAATAGCGCAGGCCGTGAGGCGCCATCGCATCGAAGGCATCATCGCGACCAACACCTCGGTGTCGCGCGAAGGCGTGGAAGGCCTGCGCAACGCAGCCGAGGCGGGCGGGCTCTCCGGCGCCCCGATCCGGAGCCGCGCTAGCAGGGTTTTGCGTGAATTTCATGAACAACTGGAAGGCGAAGTAACGCTCATCGGGGCGGGAGGGATTCTTTCCGCAGCTGATACCCAAGAGAAAATTGCGGCGGGAGCATCGCTCGTGCAGCTTTATACCGGCCTCGTCTATCGCGGTCCGGGCCTGATTGCCGAATGCGTAGCGGCCTGCCGGTCATGAAGCGCGCCGCGGTCGCCCTGATCGACGAGAGCCGCTGCATCGGCTGCACGCGCTGCATCGATGCCTGCCCGGTCGATGCGATCGTCGGCGCGCAGCAGCTGATGCACACGGTGGTCGAGCGCTGGTGCATCGGCTGCGCGCTGTGCCCGCCGGCCTGCCCGGTCGACTGCATCGACATGGTGCCCGCGCGCGGCGAGTGGAGCGCGGCGCTCAACCGCGCCGCCGGCAAGCGCGGGCGAGAGCGCAGGCTGCGGCTGGAGAAAAGCCGGGTCGTTTCCAGTCCCGGAAATCGAAAAGCGATCCTGGCCGCGGCCCTTGAGCGCAAGCGCCGCGGATGAATCCGGCGAAGCGCCGCGAGATCTGGTCGCGATTGCGGGCGGCGAACCCCGAGCCCACGACGGAGCTGCGCTACCGCACGCCTTACGAGCTGCTGGTGGCGGTGGTGCTTTCGGCCCAGGCCACCGATAAATCGGTCAATCTGGCAACCGGCCCCCTGTTCGAGAAATTCGATACGCCGGAGAAAATCGTGCAGCTTGGCGTTCCCGGCCTCGAGAGCTACATTCGCAGGATCGGCCTGTACCGCACCAAGGCGAAGAACGTCGTCGCGCTTTCGGAAATCATTCTGAAAGAGCACGCGGGCAAGGTGCCCGCGCAGCGCGAGGCGCTCGAGCGCCTGCCGGGCGTGGGCCGCAAGACCGCGAACGTGGTGCTCAACACCGCTTTCGGCCAGCCGACGGTGGCGGTCGACACGCACATCTTTCGCGTCGCCAACCGCACCGGCCTGGCGCCGGGGAAGGATGTTCTTGAAGTCGAGCAGAAACTGCTGAAATTCACGCCGCCCGAGTACCTGCACAACGCGCACCACTGGCTGATCCTGCATGG
>DASQGB010000047.1:0-4801 GCA_035632815.1 Burkholderiales bacterium
AAATTTCCTTCACCGAGCACCCGATGAGCTCGCCCTGCGGATAACCGAGAATCGCGGACAGGCGCCGGTTGCTGCGCAGGAACCTGCCGTCGAGGCTGACGTGGGCGATGCCCGAGGCGCCCAGCTCGAAGGTCTTGCGGAACAGATCCTCGCTTTCGCGCAGCGCCTCCTCGGCCTGGCGCCGCGCGGTGATGTCGCTGATCGTCGAGACGATGCCGTAGTGCTGCTCCTCGCCCGGGCGCCTCAGGAAGGCAGTGTTGACGGAGAGCCACGTGACCGAGCCGCCGGCGCGCTTGATGCCGAGCACAAGGCCGGTCTGCGGCTCTCCGGTGCTCAGCGTAATGCGGGTGGGACGGTTCTCGGGCGAAAGCGGCGAGCCGTCTTCGCGCACGCATGGCAGCAGCGAAGTAAAGCCCGGCTTGCCAATCATTTCGCCGAGCGGCAGGCCGAGGATGCGCTCGGCGGCCAGATTGCCCGACATCACGTTGAGCGCGCGGTCGTAGACGAGCATGCCCTCATTCGCCGAGTTCACGATCGAGCGCCAGTGTTCCTCCGTATCGCGCAGCGCCGCCTCGGCGTGCTTCCGGCTGGTGATGTCGTCCAGAACCGAAATCGCGTACAGGGGCCGGCCGGCGGCATCCCGCTCCAATGCGATCGCCACACCGACCCAAACGACAGCGCCGTCTTTTCGCAGGTAACGCTTCTCCAATCGGACGGAGTCGATCTCGCCCGCCACGAGCCTGCCACGCTGGACATTGACCGCATCGCGGTCCTCGGGATGCGAGATATCCTTGACCGACAAGCCGACAAGTTCCGTTTCGGGGTAGCCGAAGATTTCGCACAGGCGCGGGTTGACGCGCAGGAACCGGCCATCGAGGCTGACATGAGCGAGCCCCGAGCTGGCCAGCTGGAATGTGCGCCGGAACCGGGCCTCGCTTTCGCTCAGCGCCTGCTCCGCCGCCTTGCGCGCGGTGATGTCGTCGTAGACCCCGATCTCGTATTGCGGCTGCCCGGCGGCATCGCGCTCGACCACCATCGTGAACGCCACCCAGACCACCGAGCGGTCCTTGCGCAGGTAGCGCTTCTCCAGCCGCACCGCGTCGATCGCCCCGGAATACAGGCTTGGGCGCTGCTCGTTGATGACGTCGAGATCGTCCGGATGCGAGATGTCCCGGCCCCTGAGGCGCAGGAGCTCCTCCTCGGTATAGCCGAGGATCTCGCACAAGCGCCGGTTGACGCGCATGAAGCGCCGGTCCATCCCGATGTGAGCCATTCCCGAAGCCGCCAGCTCGAAGGTGCGCCGGTAGCGCGCCTCGCTCTCGCGCACCAGCAGCTCGGCGCTCTTGCGCGCGGTGATGTCGGAGATGGTCGAGACGACGCCGTACCAGTCGGACTCGTCGCGCCGGCGCAGGAACCCGGTATTGACCGAGAGCCAGGTTAGCGCGCCCTCGGCGCGCTTGATGCCCACCACGTAGCCGGTAAGCGGCATGCCGGTGCGCACCGTGACGCGGGTGGGGCGCTCGGTTTCGGGATCGAGCGGCGAGCCGTCCTCGTGCACGCAGGGCAGCAGCGAGGCAAAGCCGGCGGCGCCGATGATATCGGCGGCCGGCAGCCCGAGGATGCGCTCGGCGGCGCGGTTGACGAAGGTCACGTTGAGCGACCGGTCGTAGACCAGGATGCCGTCATTGGCCGAGTTGATGACCGAGCGCCAGCGCTCCTCGCTCTCGCGCACCGCCGCCTCGGCGTGCTTGCGCCCGGTGATGTCGACGATGGCGCCGACCAGGCCGGCCACCTCGCCGTCCGCGCCGACGTAGGTCGCCTTGTAGTAGATCGCGTCGCGCGACACGCCGCCGCGCGTCATGATCGGGAGCTCGTATCTCTGGCCGCCGGGATGCGCGTACAGCTCGTGGTCCAAGGCCGCGTGGCGCTCGGCGACGCCGGGGCTTTGCGGGTACAGGTCGGCGACGCGCTTGCCGACGAAGCTCGCGCGCGGGATGCCGAAGAAGTCCTCCCAGGCCTTGTTGACGCCGAGATAGCGGCCGTCAAGGCTCTTGTAGAACACCGGCAGCGGGAGGGACTCGACCAAGCCGAATGCCGTTTCCAGCGCGGTCTGGCTATCCTCCCCCGTAGCCTTTTTTGCTTGTCTCGACTTGGCCATCGGTGTTTCATTCTAATCCGAATGAAATCAATGCGCTTTGCGAAAAAGCTCACATTTCGTAGAGCCCTTTGGCGGCGGCCTTATGGGCGACGAGCGCCGCGAGGGTGTCGAGCGTCGGCGTAGCCACCTGTCTTGCGCGCGCGAAGGCGAGCGGCGCCATGAGCTGGGCCTCGATCTCCATCGCCCGCCCGCGCTCGTAGTCCTGCAGCATCGAGGTCTTGTGGCCTACCGCGCCCGAGGCATGGCCTCCGCTCGGGCGCGTCGGCGCGCTCTCCAGCGCAATGCCGTGTGCCTGCGCGATGGCGCGCGTTTCCGCTCCGGCGGTCGAAGCGAGCTTGCCGAGCTGCGGGTTGCCGCGGATCTCGTCCACCGTCGCCCCGGCGATGACGCCGAGCGAGGAGTTGCCGACGTTCTGCACGAGCTTGCTCCAGATCGCGGCGCGGATGTCCTTGGCAGGCGGGGACGACAGGTCGGCTTTCTCCAGCGCCTGCCTCAACCGCTGGATGCGCTCCGAATTCCTGTTATCCGCTTCGCCTACCACGATCATGTTGTTGCCCGGAACGTAATTGCGGATCACGCCCGGCTCCTCGATCGCGTTCGCCGAGTACGCGACCCCGCCGATCACGCGCTCGGCCGCGATGGCCTTCGCCAGCCTGCCGCCGGAATCGAGCCGCGGCAGGTCGCGGCCGTACCACCAGGGAATGCCGTTCTGCACGAACACCACGCCGGTCTCGGGCCCCAGGAGCGGCGCGGCGGCGTCGGCGAAGGCGCCGAGCATGTTGGCCTTGAGCGTCACCAGCACGAAATCCTGCGGCCCGAGGTCGTCCGAGCGCTCGCTCGCGCGGACGCGGCCGTGAATGATTTTTTCACCGTGAATCAGCTTCAGGCCTTTCTCGCGGATAGCCTGAAGATGAGCACCCCGCGCCACCACCGAAACGTCGTGGCCGGCGGCGGCGAGCTTCGCGGCCAGGTGGCCGCCCACCGCCCCGGCGCCGAATATGCAGAGCTTCATGCCGCTATCATAGAGAACCGATGAAACTCTGCCGATTCGACGACAACCGACTGGGCGTGGTGCTGGACGACGGCGTGCGCGACGTCACCAGCGTGCTGTCGCGCCTGCCTTCGCATACTTACCCGCTGCCCCGGCACGATCCGCTGATCGCGCAGCTGGAGGAGCTGCGTCCGGCCCTCGAAGATACGGCGCGAAAATCCGCTCCGATCAAGGTCAAGGGCGTGAAACTGCTCGCTCCTGTCGCTAATCCCGGCAAGCTCATTGCCGCGCCGGTGAACTACACCAAGCATCTGCAGGAAGCGCTCGCCGACAAGGGAATCCACCACGGCAACCTGGTGAACGAGATCCACAAGGCCGGCATGTTCCTCAAGGCGACCAGCGCGGTGGTCGGCCCGGGCGAAGGCGTGCGGCTGGTGCATACCGACCGGCGCAACGACCACGAGGTCGAGCTGGCGGTGGTGATCGGGAAGAAAATCCGCAACGTAACCGCCGCCGAAGCGGCGAAGAGCATCGCCGGCTACACCATCGGCCTGGACATGACGATCCGCGGCACCGAGGAGCGCAGCTTCCGCAAGTCGCCCGACTCCTACGCGGTGCTCGGCCCCTGGCTGGTCACGGCCGACGAGATCCCCGACCCGGGCAACCTGCGGCTCTCGATCAAAGTGAACGGCGAGACGCGCCAGGACGCGCACACCAGCGACCTTATCGTGAAGGTGCCCGATCTCATCGCCTGGGCCTCGACGTTCTACAGCCTGTACCCGGGCGACGTGCTGTTCACCGGGACACCGCAGGGGGTCGGGCCGGTGAAGCCGGGCGACGTGATGCTCGCGACGATCGAGAAGATCGGCGAGATGGAGATAAAAGTCGGGGCCGCATAGCGGCCCCGAGTCGTGTAAAACCCTCCCTCGCGGGAAGGTAATTCAGGCAACTATGGCTTCTTCTTCTCCGGGTCGGTCGCCGCGGGAGCGGGACTCGCCGGCGCGCTCGTCGACCCTGAGGCCGACTTGTCGGGCGAGGCCGGCGCGCTGGTCGCCGGTGCGCTCGTCGGCTTGTCAGTCGAGGCCGAGCCGCCAGGGGCCGCGGTCGAGCCCGACGGCGAGGATTTCGAGGACGACGGCGAGCTGGACGGACTCTTACTATCGCCGCAGGCGGTAAGAGTGGCGCCAAGCGCCAGGGATACTGCAACTGCCAGGATCTTCAGGGTCATGGATGGCCTCCGTGGTTGGGATACAGGACTAAAGGATGCAAATAACGGGCCGCTACGCCTACCCCCCGGTCTTGAAATCCTTACGCTGCGCGGGCTCCTTGGGGTCGACCTGCCCCTGCACCGGGCTCTTCTCGACGTTGCCGGTCTGTGGCCGGGGTGTCGTGACGGGGTTCGGCGCCGTGCGGTCGGGGGTGGCCATGGGGACTTCGCTGCGGCTGGCCCCGGCACCGGCGTTGGGAATGGGTTTACTCTCTCGGTCGCAACCCGAAATCAGGGCACTGGAGAAAGCAACCGACGCTACGACAGCAAGCAATTTCATGCAGGTCTCCTTATCTACCGAAAGTCCTGCAGTTTCCGTACCTGCACCACGTTGTTCGAAAGAACTACCGTGAACAAGATCCTCACGACCACCGTCGTCGGCAGC
>DASQGB010000048.1:0-2782 GCA_035632815.1 Burkholderiales bacterium
GCTCGATCCTGAGCATCAGCAAGGTGTCGTGGATGTCGCTCGCCCAGCCGCTGCGCTCGGCGAGCCCCGGGGGCAGCAGTTGCGCGGCCAGCGCGAGCCCGGTCAGCGGCTTGGCGGCCGGGCGCGCGGGCTTGGGAGAGGGAGAGGGAGAGGCAGATACAGGTACCGATGCAGATGCAGGCACGGACACGGCCGATGGCGTCTCCAGCGTGGAGCAGCCGGCCAATCCGGCGAGCGCTACCGCAATCAACCCAAAGAGCCTCACTCAAGGGATCGTAGACACCTTGTGTGACGCCGCCCTTTGGCGGCGTGGTCTTGACGGAAGTGTCGCTAAATCACACTTTCGTTGAATCCGGCTTCACCGGATGCCGAGCTCCGCGCGGATGCGCGCGACCATCGCTTTCAATTCAACGACCTCCGCCTCGAGCCGCGCGACGTTCGCCTTGAGGACCGCCATCTCTCCGAGAGGAACGTCGAGCTGCGGTTCCTGCTTTGGTGGCCCGCTCAGGAGATGCGCCCAGCGGTTTTCCCTCGCCCCGGGCAGGCGCGGCAGCTCGACGACCAGGGCGCCCGCCGGCCGCGCCGCCAGCTCATCCAGGAAGCCCTGCACCGCCGAGATGTCGGAGAAGCCGTGCAGCCGCTCGCAGCTGATCCTCAGCTCGCCCGCGGTCTGCGGGCCGCGCAGCATCAGCGAAGCGAGCAGCGCCGCCGACTGGGACGGCACCTGCAGCACGCGCTCGAGGTTGTGCTCGTAGCGCGCTACCCGTCCGCCGCTCGTTTCCACCACCATATTGCGGCTCTTCAGGCTGTCGATGCTCGCCTGGACTTCGGCCTGCGTCGCCTCCATCACCGGCGAGCGGCTGGTTTTCTGGTTGCAGCCGGAGACCAGCGCGTTGAGAGTCAGGGGGTAGGAATCGGGCACGGTGTGCTTTTTCTCCACCAGGGTGCCGAGCACGCGAGTTTCGAGGAGCGAGAGAGCGGTGAGAGGATTTGCCATTCCTACAGTGTAAATCTGAGCGACCTCAGCAGCGCGCCCGGCAGGCGCGCGCTCGAGGTGGAGCGCGCCTCGTAGGTCGAAGGATCCAGCAGCAGCTCGCGGTCGTTCGTGAGATCCAGCAGGTTCTCGCCGAGCATGCGGTAGATCGAATCGTCGAAGCGCATCGGGCCGACCGGCGCGACCAATCGCCCGCGCTCCAGCCAGAAGGTCGCGAAGCGCGTCATGCCGGTGATGCGCCCCGCCGGGCGGTCGGAGAAGTTGAGGTACCAGAGGTTCGAAACGTAGAGCCCGGTGTCCAGCGCGGCGAGCACATCGACTTCTTTCAGATCTCCGGAAAGCAGATCCAGCGCCTCCGGAGCCTCGCCGCCGTTCGCCGCGTTGGTCGCGAGACCGTACTCCCTGGCCGAGCGCGGCGAAACCAGGGACTCTCTCAATTCTCCACCCTCCATCAGCATCACCGCCGCCGGCTTCACGAACCCATCCGACTGGAAGTCCGGCGCCAGCCCTTCCGCGGTTCTTTCAAACAAATAGATTTTCGGAGAAAGGCGCTGACCCTCCTGCATCCGCAACAGCGGGCTTTGCCGGGTCGCGCGCGCGCGCGCCGAGAATCCGCCCCAGGACAGCAGGCCCGTCAGCTCGTCGAGCGCCCGCGGCGCGAGGTAGGCGCGGTACTCGCCCGGCAGAATCTGTTTTTTCGCCTTTCCAAGCAGCACAAGCTGCTCCGCCGCGGCGGCGACCTTCTCCGCAAAAATCCTTTCCTCCCACTCGAACCCCGCGTAGCTCGTCTTCACCGCCTGGTCGCCTTCCCGGTACAGGCTCCAGTCGAAGTTGAAGCTGTCGACCTCGTGCCAGTTGCGTTGCCCCAGCGAGTTGGCGAAGCCGCGATAGATCGTGCCGCCGGCATAGAAGCCTACGAGATCGTGTCCCTTCGCTTTGCCGACTACGCTATCGACGACGCTTTGCGCGGGGGCGAGCACGCCGCGGCGCTCGCTCGAGGTCGACTGCGGCTTCTCGTTGATCAGCAGCCAGGGATCGTCCGGCAAGGCATCGAGCGTCTCGCGCAAGCGCGCGAGCATGCTTTTCAGATCCTCGATTTCATTTCCTGTGACAGTCGCCGACGCCTGTCTCTGCCCTCGCAGCAGCCGCAGCGTGATGGCGCTTTGCTCCACGCTCCCCGCCTGCCGCACCTTTGCCTGATTGAAGCGCACAAAGTCCGAGCGCTCGCCGCCGAAGTTGCACAGCAGGACTTCCTTACCTTCCAGCCCCTTGAACAGCAGCTCGCTCAGCTCGAAGAAACGCGCCTTCATTCGCCGCCGAACACATCCACGTCCGCGAAGAGGCACGCCGGCGCGGCGTGGCCGCAGTGCACCGCCTGGTTGGGCTCGCCCTTGCCGCAGTACTGCGTGCCGTGCACCTCGAGCGTGCCCGCGTCGCCGACCATCCGCAGGCTGCGCCAGAACGTGGCCGAGATGCCGCGGTAGTTCGGGTTCTTCACCACCCCCTTGCGCTTCCCGTCCTCGACGAGCTCGCCCCATTCGCAGCCGAACTGGAACTTGTTGCGCGAGTCGTCGATCGACCAGGACACATTGGTGCGCATCAGCACCCCGCGCTCGATCGAGCCGATCATCGCCTCGAGCTTGCTCGCCCCGGGCTCGACGTTGAGGTTCGCCATGCGGTCGATCGCCGGCCGGTTCCAGCCGCTCGCCCGCGCGTTCGCCGTGACGGGCAGCTCGGCGCGCAGCTGAGACCTCATTCTCGACAATGCCCCACCCAGCGGCGCGACCA
>DASQGB010000049.1:0-4870 GCA_035632815.1 Burkholderiales bacterium
ACTCGAATTGAGGTAAGTCGACCGCCCCCGATTCCTATGTAGTGCAAACCGCCAATTTCACACGCACCCCTTCCTGCTCTATGGTCCGAGGCGGATGGTGTTAATGCTCGTCCCCTTCCCCGCTTTCCGCGACGCGAGTAGGCTCCGAACTGCGCTGCGGTCCCGATCGGGACACCAACACCGGCACCTAACGAGGGGAGAGAGAGATGAGTCAGCTCAAGCGTAGAGACATCCTGAAGGTCGGAGCGATCGGGGCGGCGGCGGCGGGGCTTGGCTTCCCGGCGATCATCCGGGCGCAGCCGAAGGAGATCGTGATGCTCGGCCTGTGGGACCAGACCGGCGCTTTCGCCGACGTCGGGCCGATCAACGACCGCGGCATGCGCATGGCGCTCGAGGAGCGCGGGATGAAGGTGCTCGGGCGGCCGATCAAGTACGTCACGCGGGATGGCGCGACGCAGGCGGGGACGTCCACGCGGCGCGCGGAAGAGGCGATCGACGGAGAAGGCGCGCGCTTCATGATCGGGCCCTGGTCCTCCGGCGTGGCGCTCGCGGTGTCGGAGGTGGCGAAGCGGAAGAAAGTGCTGCATATCTTCAGCGGCGGCACGGAGGACATCTCCGGCGCGCGCTGCCATCGCTATTCGTTCCAGTGGGCGGCGAGCCCCTACACCGCGGCGAAGACGGTGGTGGACAATTTCATGAAGGCGAACCCGAAGGCGAAGCGCTGGCACCTGCTGGTGGCGGACTACGCCTTCGGCTGGTCGGTCGAGAAGTACATCAAGGAGGTCGGCAAGACGCACGGCATCGAGTTCGTCGGCGCCGACCGCCATCCGCTGGGCGAGCGCGAGTTCTCCAACTACGTGCAGAAGGCGGCGGCCAACCGCCCCGACGTGGTGGCGATGATCAACTTCGGCGGCGATGCGGTAGGCGGGGCGCGCGAAATCTTCAACTTCGGCCTCACGCCCAAGGTGCCGCTGATCATGTGCTGGTCCTCCGGCGTGGAGGAGCTGGTGCAGCTCTCGCCCGAGATCCGCGAGAACATCTGGGTCGGGTCGAACTTCTATTACACCGCCGACACGCCGGTGGCCAAGGAGTTCGTCAAGAACTACTCGGCCAAGTGGGGCAACCCGCCGGGCTACGCGCCCTCCGCCGCCTACTCCATGACGCGGCTGCTGCTCGCCGGCTTCGACAAGGCGAACTCGGCCGAGGTGCAGGACGTGATCAAGGCGCTGGAAGGGATCGAGATCGACGATATCGTCGGGCGCATGCGCATCGACCCCGCCACACACCAGAACATCCGGCCGTACTTCTTCATGCGCTGCAAGCCGAAGTCGGCGATGAAGCACCCGACGGACTTCGCCGACATCATCGCCACCGGCGATACGCCGCTGCCGAAGGAATATGCCGCCTGCAAGGACATCGGTAGTTTCTAGTTCTTGAATCTCCTCTTCGGTCAGATCCTCAACGGGGTCGCGACGGGGATGCTCTATGCCCTCATGGGGCTGGGGCTGGCCCTGATCGCGGGGATCCTCAACATCCCCAACTTCGCCCACGGCGCCCTCTTCGCCGTGGGCGCGTACCTGATGGTCAGCGCGATCGGCGCGGTGGGGAATTTCTGGGTGGCGCTGGTGGTGGCGCCGCTCGGCGTGGCGCTGCTCGGCTTGCTCATCGAGTATCTCGGGATAAGAAGGCTTTATGCCGCCGGGCACGACTACCAGCTCCTCTTCACCTTCGGCCTCTCGCTGATCATCGCCGAAGGCATCATCCTCATCTGGGGGCCGGTCGGGATCAGCCAGCTGCCGCCGCAGATCCTGCGCGGCGGAGTCGATCTCGGCTTCACCTTCTATCCCAAGTACCGCCTGTTCGTGATGGTGGTCGCCGGGCTGCTGGTGGTCGCGACCTGGCTGTTCCTCGAGAAGACGCGCTACGGCGCGATCATGCGCGCCGGCATCGAGAACAAGGAGATGGTGTCGCTGCTGGGCATCGACATCCACCGCCTGTTTACCGTGGCCTTCGCCTTGGGAGCGTATCTGGCGGGAATTGCCGGCGCGCTCACCGCGCCGATCAGGGGACTTTCGCCCGGCATGGGCGTGGACATGCTCGGCATCGCGTTCGTGGTGGTCGCGCTCGGCGGCATGGGCAACGTGCTGGGCGCCATCGCCGCCGGCCTCCTCATCGGCGTCGCCCAGGCGGTGGTGGCGGCCTACTGGACCGAGGCCTCGGTGGCGGTGATCTACCTGGTGATGGCGGCGGTGCTGGTTTTTCGCCCGCAGGGGTTGTTCGGGATTAGATGAACCTGAAAATTCCGGCCATTGTCGCCGCGGTGGTGCTGCTGCCGCTCGTCGTGCGCCACGCGATCGCCACCGAGATCTGGATTTTCGCGATCTTCGGGCTGGGCCTGAACCTGCTGCTGGGCTACACCGGGCTGCTGTCGTTCGGGCAGTCGACCTTCTTCGGCTCGGCGGCCTACGTGGCGGGTTTCCTCCTCAAGCACTACGCCATCAACGTCTTCGCGGCGCTCGGCATCGGCATCGGCGTCGGCGCGGCCTCGGCCCTGCTGGTGGGCTACCTCTGCGTGCAGCGCTCGGGCATCTACTTCATCATGCTGACCTTCGCGCTGAACCAGCTCTTCTACTTCATCGCCTACCAGTGGACCACGGTCACCGGCGGCGAGGACGGCATGCCCGGCATCCCGCGGCCGGCGATGTTCGGCATCGATTTCAGGGACCCGCTCAACTACTACATCTTCGTGTCGGTCCTGTTCCTGATTTCCCTCTGGGTCATGAAGCGGGTGGTCGAGTCGCCGCTGGGCAGGATCCTGCAGGCGATCCGCGAGAACGAGGTGCGCGCCGAGGCGGTGGGCTACAACGTGCCGCGCTTCAAGCTGCTCGCCTTCGTCATCGGCGGCGCCTTCTCCGGCATGGCGGGGGTGCTCTACGCCATGCTCTTCGGCATCGTGCCGCTGGAGGCGATCAGCTTCGTGTTCTCGGGCAACGTCGTTTTCGCCACGCTGATCGGCGGCAGCGGCTCGCTCTACGGGCCGATCATCGGCTCGTTCGTGTTCATCTGGCTCTCCGAGTCGGTGAGCACCATGTGGGCGCGCTGGCCGCTGCTGCTCGGCGTGGCGTTCGTGATCGTGGTGCTGTTCTTCCGCGGCGGCGTAGTCGAAGCCTGGTCGCGATTCTGGCTATGGCAATCCTCCAGACAGAAAACCTGACCAAGGCGTTCGGCGCGCTGACGGCCGTAAACGGCGTCACGCTGAGCATCGAGGCCGGCAGCCTGCACTCGATCATCGGCCCCAACGGCGCGGGAAAGACGACGCTCTTCAATCTGCTGACCGGCACGTTCGTGCCCACCTCGGGCCGGATCCTTCTGGACGGAAAGGAGATCACCGGGACGCCGGCGCACCGCATCGCGCATCTGGGATTGGCGCGCTCGTTCCAGCGCACCAACGTCTTCCCGGCGTTCTCGCTCCTCGACAACGCCTGGGCCGCCGCCTTCGCGACCGGTCCGTCGTGGAAAGGCCTGCTTTGGAAGAAAACGCAGCGCTACACGGAGGTCACCGGGCGGGCGCGGCAGGCGCTCTCCGACGTGGGTTTATCCAGTAAAGAAAATCAACTGGCGCGCGAGATTTCGCACGGCGAGCAGCGCCAGCTCGAGCTCGCCATCGCGCTCGCCGCCGCGCCGCGCGTGCTGCTGCTCGACGAGCCGGCCGCCGGCCTGTCGCCCGAGGAGACCCGCAAGATGGTCGCGCTGGTGCGAGGATTAAAGGGGCGCTACACGATCGTGCTCATCGAGCACAAGATGGACATCATCATGAGCGTCTCGGACCGCATCTCGGTAATGCACTTCGGGGCCCTGATCGCCGAGGGCACGCCCGAGGAGATCCAGCGCAACCCCGAGGTGCGCCGTGCTTACTTGGGCGGCGTCCCCACCGCGCTGGGCGGGGTCGCCGCTTGATCCTGGACGTAAGGAATATCGACACCTTCTATGGCCTCGGGCACATCCTGCACGGGCTCTCGCTCGGCGTGGCAGAAGGCGAAGTGGTCGCCGTCCTGGGACGCAACGGTGCAGGCAAAACCACCACCTTGCGCTCGGTGACCGGCCTCACCCCGCCGAAGAGCGGCGAGATCCTCTACAAGGGCCGCAACATCGCCGGCCTCGACGCCCACCGGATCAGCCGGATGGGCATCGCCCTGGTGCCCGAGACGCGCGACATATTCAGCTATCTGACGGCAAGGGAAAACCTGGCGATCGCCCGGCGCAAAGGCTCGCGCTGGCAGATGGAGACGGTGCTCGAGCGCTTTCCCACGCTGCGGGAAAGAATGGACAACAAAGGACGCGAGCTCTCCGGCGGCGAGCAGGAAATGCTCGCCATCGCCCGCGCGCTCATGACGGGCCCGGATCTGCTTTTACTGGATGAGCCGTCGCAGGGACTCGCGCCCCTGGTGGTCAACGCGGTGATGGACACCATCCGCGAGCTGAAGAACCAGCGCGTCAGCATGCTGCTGGTCGAGCAGAACGCCGAGATGGCCCTGCAGCTCGCCGACCGGGTCTACATCATCGACCACGGCACCGTGGTCTTCGAAGGCACTCCCGGGCGGCTGCGCGCCGACCGGCAGGCGATGACGACCTATCTTGGCGTCGGCAGCCAGGCCAGCGGATAATGGCCGGCAGCAGCGTAAACCTTCCAGGAGAACGTCATGGCCAAAGGCCAGCAGCGCAGCAACCGCGAAAAGAAGAAGCCCAAGCAGCCCAAGCCCGTCGGCCCGGCGAACCCGGGCACACCGCCGCCCTGGAAGAAATGAAGAAGCTCGGCTAGACGCCGAACTTCTCGTAGACCTTATCGCCGATAAACAGCACCGCCGCCGCG
>DASQGB010000050.1:0-4913 GCA_035632815.1 Burkholderiales bacterium
CCTCGAGCAGGAAACCGGGCTCGCCACCGGCTGGAAGCAATGCGGCAGCGTCAACGTCGCGCGCACGCCCGAGCGCTGGATCGTGTTCCAGCGCCAGGCGGCGATGGCGCGCAGCTTCGGCATCGAGGTCGATCTCCTGACCCCGCGCGAGGCACTGAAGAAGTGGCCGATCCTGCGCATCGACGACCTGCAGGGCGCGCTCTGGTTTCCCGCCGACGGCAAGGCGAACCCGGCCGATCTCGCGCAAAGCCTCGCCAAGGGTGCGCGCAACCTCGACGTGAAGATCCGGGAGGGAGTTCGCGTTACCGGCATCAGCACGAAAAATGGGTTCGTCTCTGGAGTCGATACGAGTGACGGCCCTATTTCCTGCGAAATCCTCGTCAACTGCGCCGGGCAATGGGCGCGGGCGCTGGGGGCGGTGAGCGGCGTCAGCGTGCCGCTGCACTCGGCCGAGCACTTTTACATCGTCACCGAGCCGATCAAGGGCGTGCATCCCATGCTCCCGGTGATGCGCGATCCGGACGGCTTCATCTATTTCAAGGAGGAGGTCGGCGGGCTGGTGATGGGCGGCTTCGAGCCGGTGGCGAAGCCGTGGGGCATGGACGGCATCCCGGACAAGTTCGAGTTCCAGCTCCTGGCCGAGGACTGGGACCAGTTCCAGCCGCTGATGGAGGCGGCGATGCACCGCGTGCCGGCGCTCGAGACCGCGGGCGTGAAGCTCCTGCTGAACGGCCCCGAAAGCTTCACGCCCGACGGCAACTTCATCCTCGGCGAGGCGCCGGAGGTCCGCAACTACTTCGTCGCCGCCGGGTTCAACTCCGCGGGCATCGCCAACGCCGGCGGCGCCGGCAAGCTGCTCGCCGAGTGGATCGCGGGCGGCGAGGCACCGATGGACCTCTTCGAGGTCGATATCCGTCGCTTCGGCGCTTTCGCCGCCGACCCGGAATGGCTCAAGGCGCGCACCGTCGAGACCCTCGGCCTGCACTACGCCATGCGCTGGCCGCGCCACGAGTTGGAATCGGGTCGCCCCCAAAGGGTTTCTCCTTTGTTCTCAAAATTAAAAGCAAAGGGGGCGCAATTCGGCTCCAAATTCGGCTGGGAGCGCGCCAACTACTTCGGGCCGAAGATGGAGTACACGCTGGGCCGCCCGAACTGGCTCGCCGCGTTCATTGAAGAACAGCTCGCGATCCGCAACGCCGTCGGCATTCTCGATCAGACCTCGTTCGGCAAGCTGCGCGTGCGCGGGCGCGACGCCGCGGCGCTCCTCGACCGCGTATGCGCCAACCGCATTGGCAAGCTCACCTACACCGCGATGCTTAACCGCAAGGGCGGCTTCGAAAGCGACGTCACGGTGCAGCGTTGGGCGGACGACGACTTTTTGATCATCACCGGTTCGGCGCAGCCGGTACGGGATGCGGCATGGCTCAGACGAAACATCCGTGAAGGCGAAGACGTGCGGGTCGATGACGTGAGCGCCGGGTGGTCGGTGATCTCGGTCCTCGGGCCTCGTTCAATAGAGCTTCTCGAGAAAACCGACATCGGCAGCGCGCGTCCGCAGCCCGCGTCCTACGTCGGCGGTCCGGGCACCGAGCTGTACGTGCAGGTCGCGGACGCGCCGGCGCTTTACGACCGGATCTGGGCTGCCGGAAAGAGTCTTGGACTGAAGGACTGCGGCTACTACGCGCTCGACGCGCTGCGCATCGAGGCGGGCCGCCGTGCATTCGGCCCGGAGCTCTCGCCCGACTGCACGCCGTACGAGGCCGGGCTCGCGTTCGCCGTGCGCCCCGAGCTGCGCAAGCCCCCGGCAAAGCTCGCGAAGCGGCTGCTGATGTTCACTTTCCCGGCGACCGAGCTCTTCGCCTGGGGCGGCGAGCCGATTCTGCGCGAAGGAAGCCCGGTGGGCGAGCTTTCCTCGGTGGGCTACAGCGCGACGCTGGGCTGCATGGTCGGCATGGGCTTCGTGTACTCCGAGGACATCGGCGGCGCCTACGAGATCGAGGTTTCCGGCACGAAGGTGCCGGCGAAGGCTTCACTCAAGGCGCCGTGGCCCGGGTAGTCCGCACCGACCGCGAGCTCGAGCTGCCCGGCGTCGACGCAGCGCTGCGTGCAGCGGGGCATGACTTGCTGCTCCTTGCCGACGGAATTGCCGAGGAAATTCTCATCGAGGAAACGCGCGAAGCCGAGCTGCTTCTGATGTGCTACGCGCCCATCACCCGCCGCGTGATCGAGAGCGCGAAAAAGCTGAAGGGGATCGTCAAGTACGGCGTCGGCATCGACGCGATCGACATTGCGGCCGCGCGCGAGCGCGGCATCCCCGTGGTGAACGTCCCCGACTACGCCGAGGAGACGGTCGCGGAGGGCGCCTTCGCGCTGATGATGGCGCTCGCGAAGAATCACAAGGGAATAGAAAAGGCCATGAGCCGTGACGGCTGGGCCTGGCCCGAGCAGCGCTGGCTCGCAGCCGATCTCGCCGGCAAGACCGCCGGCCTGGTCGGGCTGGGGCGGATCGGCTCGAGCTTCGCGCGCATGGCGGCGGGTTTTCGCATGCGCGTGCTCGCCTACGATCCCTACGTGAAGAACACCGTCGCGGACCTGCGCGGCATGCTCGCCCAGAGCGACTTCGTCTCGATCCACTGCGTGCTGAACACGAAGACGCGGCACCTCATCGGCGAGGCGGAGCTGCGCGCAATGAAGCCGACGGCTTACCTCATCAATGTGTCGCGCGGCGCCATCGTCGACGAGGCGGCCCTCTTGAAAACCCTGCTCGAGAAGCGGATCGCAGGGGCCGCGCTCGACGTCTATTCGCAGGAGCCGCTCGCAAGGCGGGGCCATCCGCTGAGCGCGCTCTACGAGATGGACAACGTGATCCTCTCGCCGCACATTACCTTCTATACGCGCGAGGCGATGGCGCGCCTCGAGGCCGATACGCTGGAGCGCTGCCGCGAGGTGCTGGAAGGGCGCCCGGTGACCGTCAGGTCGCGCGACCCGCGCCTGCGGGCGCAGACCCGGGGCGTGCGCTTCGCCGGCTGAGGAAGTCGCGCGCAACGAGCCCGGCCTCGTAGGTGAGCTCCTGGCGCACCGCATCGTCGAACGGCAGCAGCATGAATTGCGAGACTTCGCCGTCCTGGTTCTTCGGTTCGAAATCCTCCGCTAGCGCGAGGTCGTAGACGTAGATCACTTCGGACTGCACCCCCTCGGGCACCTCGCGCAGGATGCGCACCGTACCGCCGGGCGTCGCGCTGCGTGCAAGCTCTGCGGCTATGCCGGCTTCCTCCCAGGCTTCCTTCTGCAGCACCTCTTCGCGCGTAAGCCCTGCGGTCATGCCGCCGCCGACTAGGTTGTCGAGCAGGCCGGGATCGATCGGCTTGGACGGGCTGCGGCGTGCAATCCACATGGCTTTGCCGGCGACGATGCCGTTCACGTGGACGGCGTGAGTGGTGAGGCCGAACGGCCGCGCTGCGGCGCGCTCGATTTCGAACAGATCCGCGATGCGGTAACGCTCGTTGCGCCAGCCGGGGACGAATCCTTCTCGCGCAAGCTGTTCGACGACAGCAGCCAGTTGATCAACCTGTAGGAGACCGACTTGACCTGTCTGGACATCAAAAACCCCGGGCCAAGCCGCGAGCCGGGCCGCCAGCGCCGGCCGCAGCCAGCCGATCTGCTGGCCCTCGGCGGTGAAGCGCAGATAGCGCGCCGGATCGAAGCTCAAAGATTCACCTCGAAGAGGATATGTTGCTCTGACCCCATTTATTCAGCTATAGTCTCCGGCGTGCAACAGGCCATTCTCGCTCGTGTCCTCTCCCTGGCGCTTCTCGCGCTGGGCGGCCTGCTGCTGCGCCCCGCGCGCTAAACACTCCCGCCTACAATCCGTGTTGCGACTCTGGCCTGAAAAGGCCAAGGACTCATTCCATGAGCCAGGACAAGCTGATCATTTTCGACACCACCATGCGCGACGGCGAGCAGAGCCCCGGCGCGTCGATGACCAAGGACGAGAAGCTGCGCATTGCGCGCGCGCTGGAGCGCATGCGCGTGGATGTGATCGAGGCGGGCTTCCCGGCGTCGTCGAACGGCGATTTCGAGGCGGTGCGCGCGATCGCCGGCGTCATCAAGGACTCGACGGTCTGCGGGCTGTGCCGCGCCAACGACCGGGACATCCAGCGCGGCATCGACGCGCTGAAAGGCGCCAAGGCCTGGCGCATCCACACCTTCATCGCCACCAGCGCGCTGCACATGGAGAAGAAGCTGCGCATGACGCCCGAGCAGGTGTACGAGCAGGCGAAGCTCTCAGTGCGCTTCGCGCGCAAGGCCTGCCCGGACGTCGAGTTCTCGCCCGAGGACGGCAGCCGCTCCGACCCGGATTTCCTCTGCCGCGTGCTCGAGGCGGTGATCAAGGAGGGCGCAACCACCATCAACATCCCCGACACCGTCGGCTATGCAGTACCGCAGCAATTCGGCGAATTCATCAGAGCATTGAGAGAAAAGATACCGAACTCGGACAAGGCCGTCTGGAGCGTTCATTGCCACAACGACCTTGGCATGGCGGTGGCCAACTCGCTCGCCGCGGTGCAGCTCGGCGGCGTGCGCCAGATCGAGTGCACGATCAACGGCCTGGGCGAGCGCGCCGGCAACACCTCGCTCGAGGAAGTGGTGATGGCGCTCAAGACACGCAGTGATTTCTTCAACTTGCAAACCCAAATCGACACGACGCACATCGTGCCTACCTCGCGCCTGGTTTCGCAGATCACCGGCTTCGTGGTGCAGCCGAACAAGGCGGTGGTCGGCGCCAACGCCTTCGCGCACGCTTCGGGCATCCACCAGGACGGCGTGCTCAAGGCGCGCCAGACCTACGAGATCATGCGTGCCGAGGACGTGGGCTGGAGCACCAACAAGATCGTGCTCGGCAAGCTCTCCGG
>DASQGB010000051.1:0-2363 GCA_035632815.1 Burkholderiales bacterium
GTCGCAGGCGCCCTGGTCGTAGAGCGCCTCCATGGTGCGGTCGAACACGTTCGCGCGCAGCGCCTGGTGGTCCGAATCGCGCTGGCCCGAGCCCGGGGTCCGGATGATCTCCACGTCCAGGCCCTCGTCCCTGAAGAAACCCTCGTCGCGGGCGACGAGCAGGGGCAGGTCGTGGATGGCGTTCATCATCGACGCCTTCACTTTCCTGAGCGCGGTCATGGCGGGCTTCCCTCGGACATGAAGCGGCATTTTCTGCCTATTTGCCTTAAAACGGGGGCTCGTTTAGCGTGCCGACTCCGAGATGCTCGACGCCCTGCTCGAAGGTCTTTTGCTGGTGCTGCAGTGGAACGCGTTCAGCCTGATGCTGGTCGGGATGGCGCTGGGCTTCGTCGTCGGCCTGCTGCCCGGCATCGGCGGCGCGGCCACCCTCGCGCTGATGCTGCCTTTCGTATTCAAGATGAGCCCGGTGGAGGCCTTCGCCTTTCTCCTCGGGATGCATTCGGTCGCGGCCACGACCGGCGACATCACCTCGATCCTGTTCGGCGTGCCCGGAGAAGGCCTCTCCGCCGCGACGGTCGTCGACGGGCACCCGATGGCGAAGCAGGGCGAGGCGGCGCGCGCCCTGGGCGCGGCGCTGATGAGCTCGCTCGTCGGCGCGCTGATCGGCGCCGCCGCGCTGGCGGTGTCGATCCCGATCGTGCGGCCGCTGGTGCTCACCTTCGGCTCGCCGGAGCTGTTCATGGTCACGGTGATGGGCATCGCGTGCATCACCTCGCTGAGCGGCCTCGGGACGCGCGCGCAGATCAAGGGCTTCGCCATGGGATTTCTCGGCCTGCTGCTTGCCACCATCGGGCAGGAGCGGCAGTCGGGCATCCTGCGCTTCGATTTCGGCCTGATCTATCTCTGGGAGGGGCTCGATCTCATCCCGGTGCTGGTCGGCATCTTCGCCATCCCCGAAATCATCGACCTGGCGGTGCGCGGCACCGCGATCGCCGGAGACCGGCCCGCCGCGAAGCTCGGCGCGGGCGTCTGGCAGGGAATCAAGGACACGTTCCGGCACTTCTGGCTCGTGGTTCGCTGCTCGGCGATCGGCGTGTTCGTCGGGATTCTCCCGGGCGCGGGCGGCGGGGTGGCGCAGTGGATGGCGTACGCCCACGCCGTGCAGAGCGCGAAGGACGCCAAGGACCGCAGCCGCTTCGGCGCCGGCGACGTGCGCGGCGTGCTCGGACCCGGGGCCGCCAACAATTCGAAGGAAGGCGGCGATCTCATCCCCACCATCGCCTTCGGCGTGCCGGGCAGCGGCGCGATGGCGATCCTGCTCGGCGCCTTCCTGATCATGGGCCTGCATCCGGGCCCGGACATGCTCACCAAGCACCTTGCGGTGACCTACTCGATGGTATGGACGCTGGTGATCGCGAACGTCATCACCGTCCTGGCGAGTCTCGCCCTGCTGAGCCACTTGGCGAAGCTGACGCGGATTCCCGGAAACCTGATCATCCCGTTCCTGCTGCTGCTGGTGTTCGTCGGCAGCTACACCGCGAATCGCCAGATCTTGGACCTCCTGGTGACGCTGGGCTTCGGCGCCCTCGGCTACTTGATGATGCGGTTCGGCTGGCCGCGCGCGCCGCTGGTGCTCGGATTCGTGCTCGGCAAGCTGGCCGAGACGTATCTGTTCATCTCCGTGGCCCGCTATGGCTTCTCCTGGCTCGCGCAGCCGCTGGTGATGGTCTTGATCCTGATCACCGTCGTGGTGGTCGCGTACCCCTACTTCCAGGAGCGCAGAACGCGTGCGGATTAGCGGCCCGGCAATCTTCAGCCTTTCCCTGGCGGCCGTGGCGGCCTACGCCGTCGTTGCCGCGCTGGCGTGGCCGCTCAAGGCAGGGCTGTTCCCGCTGGTGATGGGCATCCCGCTCCTTGCTCTCGCGCTCGTCCAGCTCGGCCTCGATTTGCGCGACGCCGGGGGGCCTGCCGAGGCCGCTCCTGAAGGCTCGCGCGGGCGCTCGGCGATCGCCCGGCGCAGGACCCTCGCCACCTTCGCGTGGATGGGGGCGTTCATCGTGCTGGTGCTGCTGCTCGGTTTCCCCATCGCGGTCCCGTTTTTCGTATTCTGCTATCTGAGGATGCAAAGCCGGGCAGGATGGAGCCTGTCGATCGCGCTCGCCGCGGCGGCGTGGGGCTTTTTCCACGTCGTGTTCGAGCGCCTGCTGCATTTTCCGTTCGAAGCCGGTCTACTACTGATAGGAGGAGGCTCATGATTGCAAGAGGGTTCGTCGCGGCGCTCGCCGTGCTGTCGGGCATTTCCGCCGCCTGGGCGCAGGGCTCGTACTACGAAGGCAAGACGGTCAGCGTGGTGATCGGCGCGT
>DASQGB010000052.1:0-3524 GCA_035632815.1 Burkholderiales bacterium
GGCCACAATCCTTCGATGTACGAGCTATTGAGGACCATCGAGGAGCCCTCGCAGCTGCGCACGCTCGAGCGCAAGCAGCTGCGCCAGCTTGCCGACGAGCTGCGCGCCTTCGTGCTCGAATCGGTGTCGAAGACCGGCGGCCACCTTTCCTCGAACCTCGGCACCGTCGAGCTCACCATCGCCCTGCATTACGTGTTCGACACGCCGGAGGATCGCATCGTCTGGGACGTAGGGCACCAGACCTACCCGCACAAGATCCTCACCGGGCGGCGCGAGGCCATGGGACGGCTGCGCATGCTCGAGGGCATCTCCGGCTTTCCCCGCCGCAGCGAGTCGAGGTTCGACACCTTCGGCACCGCGCATTCGTCCACCTCCATCTCGGCGGCCCTTGGAATGGCCGTTGCGGCAAAAATAAGGAATGAGAAGCGCCGCTGCATGGCGGTCATCGGCGATGGCGCGATGTCGGCGGGCATGGCGTACGAGGCGATGAACAATGCCGGCGCCATGGAAGTGGACCTGCTGGTGATCCTGAACGACAACGAGATGTCGATCTCGCGGCCGGTGGGCGCGTTGACCAACTACCTCGCACGCCTGCTCTCGGGCCGCATCTATTCGACCGCGCGGCGGGCGAGCGAGCATCTGCTCAAGCGCGTCGGGGTGTGGGAGCTCGCGCGGCGCGCCGAGGAGCACGTCAAGGGGATGGTCACGCCCTCGACGCTGTTCGAGGAATTCGGCTTCAACTACATCGGCCCGATCGATGGCCACGATCTGGACGCGCTGATCCCCACGCTGGCCAATATCAAAAGGCTCAAGGGCCCCCAGTTCCTGCACGTCATTACGCGCAAGGGCCAGGGCTACAAACTGGCCGAAGAGGACCCCATCGCCTACCACGGCCCGGGAAAATTCAATCCCGCCGAGGGATTGCAGAAGAGCTCTGGCGGCAGGCCGACCTATTCGCAGGTCTTCGGACAGTGGCTGTGCGACATGGCGGCGCGCGACCCGCGCCTGGTCGCCATCACGCCCGCCATGCGCGAAGGCTCGGGCATGGTGGAATACTCCGAGCGCTTCCCGGAGCGCTATTTCGACGTCGGCATCGCCGAGCAGCACGCGGTGACGTTCGCCGCGGGGATGGCTTGCGAAGGCATGAAGCCCGTGCTCGCCATCTACTCGACCTTTCTGCAGCGCGGCTACGACCAGCTGATCCACGACGTCGCGATCCAGAACCTGCCGGTGCTGTTCGCGCTCGACCGCGGCGGCCTGGTCGGCGGCGACGGCGCCACGCACAACGGCGCGTTCGATTTTGCGTACCTGCGCACGGTGCCCAATCTGACGGTCATGGCGCCCTCCGACGCGGACGAGTGCCGCCAGATGCTGTACACCGGCTTCATGGCGGACGGGCCGGCCGCGGTGCGCTATCCGCGCGGCGCCGCCGCGGGCGAAACCACGCAGGCAATGCAGGCCATCCCCGTAGGGACGGCGCAAATCAGGAGGCGCGGAAAGAGCGTGGCGATCCTCGCGTTCGGCGCCATGCTCAAGCCGGCGCTGGAGGCCGCCGAGTCGCTCGATGCCACCGTGGTGAACATGCGATTCGTGAAGCCGCTCGATATCGATCTCTTGCAGGAAATGAGCAAAAGCCACGACCTGATCGTCACCGTCGAAGAGCACCAGGTCATGGGCGGGGCGGGAGCGGCGGTGTGCGAGGCGCTGGCGCGGTTAAACGCGAAAAACCGCATCCTCCTCCTCGGCCTGCCCGACCGCTTCATCGACCACGGCGATCCGGGCAAGCTGCTGGCATCCGTGGGACTCGACGCGCAAGGCATCCGCAGCTCGATTACAACCGCAATGTCCGAGTAAATTACTCGGATGTTAAAATAGCCCCATGAAAGCACGCGACCTGCACAATATCCCGGACGTCCAGGCCCTCCCGGACTCGCGCAAGCTCGCCATCGATAAGGTGGGGGTCAAGGCGATCCGCCACCCGGTGCGGATACGCGAGAGACCCTCGACGGAGCGCTCTGGGAGCGTCCAGCACACCGTCGCCACGTTCAACATGTACGTCGGCCTGCCGCACCACTTCAAGGGCACCCACATGTCGCGCTTCGTCGAGATCCTCGAGGCGCACGAGCGTGAGATTACGGTCGAGACCTTCCAGCAGATGCTGCGCGAGATGGTCGACAAGCTGGAAGCCGAGGAGGGCCATATCGAGATGGCGTTCCCGTACTTCATCGAGAAGAAGGCTCCGGTCTCGGGTGTGAAGAGCCTGATGGACTACGCGGTGTCGTTCCACGGCGAGATCAGCAAGAAGAAACAGCGCTTCACCATGAAAGTGGTGGTGCCGGTGACGAGCCTGTGCCCGTGCTCGAAGAAGATATCCGAGCGCGGCGCGCACAACCAGCGCTCGCATGTCACTGTTACCGCGCGCACCAACGATTTCGTGTGGATCGAGGAGATCGTCGACCTGGTGGAGAAGCAAGCCTCGAGCGAGCTCTACGGGCTGCTCAAGCGCCCCGACGAGAAATACGTCACCGAGCGCGCCTACGACAACCCGAAGTTCGTCGAAGACCTGGTGCGCGACGTCGCCGCGCTGCTCAACCTAGACGAGCGAATCGATGCCTACGTGGTCGAGTCGGAGAATTTCGAGTCGATCCATAACCACAGCGCCTATGCCCTGATCGAGAGGGATAAACGGGCGCGCTAGCGCGGTTTTTACTGGGGTTTCTTTTGATGAACGAAACCCAAGCGCAGGATTTTGCCGCGCTGCGCGCGCGGATGGTCGGCGAAGTCGATGCGATGTACGCCGAAACCCGCGCCGAGACCGGAGTGCGGGCGATGTCCCCGGCGGTGCGCGCGGCGCTCGGGAAGGTCGAGCGCCACCGGCTGGTGCCTGCGGGCGAGGCGCCGCGCGCGTACCGCAACCATCCGCTGCCGATCGGCGCCGGGCAGACCATCTCGCAGCCCTACATCGTCGCCCTTTCCACGGATTTGCTGAATCCGAAGGCAAACGACGTGATCCTTGAGGTCGGCACTGGCTCGGGCTACCAGGCGGCGGTGCTCGCCGAGATCGTCGCAAAGGTCTTTTCGATAGAAATCATTGAATCACTGGGCAAGCAGGCGGCGGCGCGCCTTGCCGAGCTCGGCTACAGGAACGTCGAAGTCAGGATCGGCGACGGCTATGCCGGCTGGCCGGAGAAAGCGCCTTTCGACGCCATCGTGGTGACCGCGGCCGCTCCGCGCGTGCCGCCGGCGCTGGTGGCGCAGCTCAAGCCCGGCGCGCGCATGGTAATCCCGGTGGGAGGCGGGTTCGACACGCAGTACCTGAACGTGATCACCAAGCGCACCGACGGCGGGTACGACGAGCGGCGGGTACTGCCCGTGCGCTTCGTGCCCTTGGTGCCGGGGAAGTGAGCCTTACTCGATCTTGATGCCTGCCTGCTGGACGACCCTGTTCCAGCGCGCGGCTTCCTTCTTGAGGATCTCGGCGAACTCGCCGGGCGAGCCGCCGACGGGCTCGAGGCCGTCGCTCG
>DASQGB010000053.1:0-6086 GCA_035632815.1 Burkholderiales bacterium
CCGACCGCCTCGCCCTGCGCGACCTCGAAGCTGACGTTGTCGACGGCGCGCACCGTGTGCTCCGCCACCGCGGCGCCAAGCGAGCGCGCCAGCTTCTCGATCGCGTCGAGGCGCTTGGTGAAGCGCTTGCTGACGTTTCGCAGCGCTAGCACAGCGGGTGGTGGCAGCGCGCCCGTTCGCTCATTTCCGGCATGACGAGGCAGCGCTCGTCGGCGCGCGCGCAACGCTCGCGGAACGCGCAGCCCGAGGGCAGCCGCGCGAGCGAAGGCGTCATCCCCGGGATCTGGCGCAGACGCCCGCCCGCGGCCATCGCCGGCACCGAGTCGAGCAGGCCGCGCGTATAGGGATGGCGCGGCGCATCGAGCACCTCGTCTACGCTGCCCTGCTCGACGATGCGGCCCGCATACATCACCGCGACGCGGTCGGCGAGGCCGGCGACCACCGAGAGATCGTGCGTGATCCAGATCAGCGCCGCGCCCGACTCGCGCACCAGCTTCTGCATCTCGTGCAGGATCTGGCCCTGCACGGTGACGTCGAGCGCGGTGGTCGGCTCGTCCGCGATCACCAGGCCCGGCTTGTGCAGCAGCGCGATCGCGATCGCCACGCGCTGGCGCATGCCGCCGGAGAACTGGTGCGGATACTGCGCCAGACGCTCCTCGGGGGAGGCGATGCCCACGCGTCCAAGGTTCTGGATGCAGAGTTGTCTCGCCTCTTTACGTGAGATGTTTTCGTGGGCCAGGACCGCTTCCACCATCTGGGTCTCGACCGACAGCACCGGGTTCAGCGTCATCATCGGGTCCTGGAACACCATCGCGATGCGCCGGCCGCGCAAGCTGCGCAGCTCCTCCTCCGGCATGCCGACCAGGTCGCGGCCGTCGAAGCGGATGCTTCCGGCGGCGATCCGGCCGGGCGCGTCGACCAGCCCGAGGATCGAGTAGCCCAGCACGGATTTCCCGGAGCCGGACTCGCCCACCAAACCGAGAATCTCTCCTCCCTGAAGAGTCAGAGAAACATCGTTCACTGCCCGCACGACGCCGTCCCGCGTCGCGAACTGCGTGACCAGGCCGCGCACCTCAAGCACGCGCGAGCCTCGGGTTCAACTGGTCGCGGAGGCGATCCCCGACAAGATTGACCGACAGGATGGCGAGAACCAGCGCGACGCCGGGGTACATGCTGATCCAGTACTTGCCCGAGAGCAGGTACTCGTAGCCGTTGGCGATGAGCAGGCCCAGCGATGGCTCGGTGGTCGGCAGGCCCAGGCCGAGGAAGGACAGGGTCGCCTCAAGCGCGATGGCGTGCGCCACCTGCACCGTGCCGACGACGATGAGCGGCGGCAGCGAGTTCGGCAGGAGATGCCGCAGCACGATGCGCGTCGCGGAGAGCCCCAGGCCGCGCGCGGCCTCGACGTACTCCTTGTTGCGCTCGACCAGCGCGGCCGAGCGAGCGGTGCGCGCATAGTAGGCCCACTGCACGCAGACCAGCGCGATGATGATCTTGTCGACCCCCTTGCCGAGGATCGCGATCAGGATCAGCGCCACCAGGATGGCGGGAAAACCGAGCTGGATGTCGACCACGCGCATCAGCAGCTGCTCGAAGCGGCCGCCGGAATACGCGGCGAGCACGCCGGCAAGCGCGCCGATCGTCAGGGCGATGACGCCGCTGATGACGCCCACTGCAAGCGAGACGCGCAGCCCGTAGAGGATGGCGGACAGCATGTCGCGCCCGTGCCCATCGGTGCCCAGCACGTACGTCATGCCGCCGGCCATCGCCTTTTCGCCCGGCGGCAGGCGCGAGTCCATGAGATCGAGCTTGGCGAGATCGTAGGGATTCTGCGGCGCGATCCACGGCGCAAACAGCGCCAGCAGCACGATCAGCGCGAGCATGCCGAGGCCGGCGAGCGCGAGCCTGCTCTCGGCGAACTCGCGCACGAAGACACGCCAGGGCTTCGCTTCCACGGCAAGGCTTTCCGTCCCGGGCAGGACGGCACTCATACCGAGGCCGCCGCCAGACGCACGCGCGGATCGAGCGCCGAGTACAGGATGTCCACCGTCAGGTTGATCAGGATGAACATGAACACCACCACCATCAGGTAGGCCACCACCACCGGGCGGTCGAGCTGGAAGATCGAGTCGATCACCAGCTTGCCCATTCCCGGCCAGGCGAACACGGTCTCGGTGACGATGGCGAAGGCGATCACCGAGCCGAGCTCCAGGCCGATGACGGTCACCAGCGGGATCAGGATGTTCTTCAGGAGATGCACGCCGATCACTCGCGAGCGCGGCAGGCCCTTGGCGCGCGCGAAGCGGATGTAGTCGAGCAGCGCCTGCTCGCGCGCCTGCGCGCGCGTGAGGCGAATGATGAGCGACAGCTTGAACAGAGCCAGGTTGATCGACGGCAGCAGCGCGTAGCGCAGCCCTTCCCAGTTGAGGATCGAGAGCTGCAGCCCGAGGACCTCGGTCGTCGGCCCGCGACCGGTGGAGGGCAGCCAGCCGAGCTGCACGGCGAACACCATGATGAGGAGGAGGCCGACCCAGAACGTCGGCAGCGAGAAGCCGAGGATCGAAGCCGCCATGATCGCCTTGGCGGCGCGGCTGTCGGGGCGCAGCCCGGCGTAGAGGCCGAGCGGAATGCCCAGGCCGACCGAGATCAGCATCGCCAGCGCGGCAAGCTCGAGCGTCGCCGGCATGCGCTCCAGGATCACTTCGAGCGCCGGCCGGCCGAAGACGAACGAGCGCCCGAGATCGCCGGTGAACGCGCCCTTGAGGAACACCCAGTACTGCTCGAGCACCGGCCGGTCGAGGCCCAGCGCCGCGGCGGCGCGCGCCTTCTCCTCCTGGTCGGCGGCCGGGTTGACCAGGATCTCGACCGGGTCGCCGACGAGATACAGCCCGCCGAAGACCAGCGCCGAGGTGATGAACAGGACGAGCAACGTCTGCGCGAGACGGCGCAGGATGTAGACCGTCATGGCCTGCCCTTAAGGTTATTTTCCGGACCGAACCTCGAATGCGAGCGTGTACTGGTCCGCGCGAGCCTTGTAGACGATGCCTTTCTTGGTGGCCCAGGTACTGACCTCGTAGTGCACGGGGATGAGGCCCTGCAATTCACCCACCGCCTTCTCGGTCGCCGCCGCCAGCATCAGGCCGCGCTTGGTGTCGTCGATCGTCGCCAGGGCGGTGTCGAGGAGCGCGTCGACGCCGGCGTCGGAAAAGCGGCCCCGGTTGGACCCTCCCCAGCCCTTGGCCGAATCGAAGGTCGCGACCAGCGAGCGCAGCGGCGAGCTGTTCTCCCCGGTTTCGGCGCCCCAGCCGGCGAGCATGAAGGAGAACTCGAGCTTCGAGCCGCGTGAGAAGAACACCGCCGAGGGCATCGCCTCGACCTTGGTCGGGATTCCGCCGCGCGAGAGGAACTGCGCCGCCGCCTGCGCGATCTTCTCGTCGTTGATATAGCGGTTGTTCGGCGTGTGCAGCGTGAGCCCGAAGCCGTTCGGGTAGCCCGCCTCGGCGAGCAGCTTTTTCGCGCCCTCCGGGTCGTACTTCTCCGGCTTCAGGCGCTTGCTGGTGCCGAAAAAGGTCTCCGGCAGCAGCTGGCCGGCCGGCAGCGCCTGGCCTTCCATGATGCGCGAGGCGATGGCGTTGCGGTCGATCATCTTCGACAGCGCCTTGCGCACGCGTGGATCGCGCAGCGGATTGGCCTCGAGCGGCTTGCCCGCGGTATCGGTGACGAAGGGCGAGTTCTTCTCGCGAGCGGAGTCAAGATGCAGGTAGATGATGCGATTGGACACGGCCGAGGCGAGCGCAACTCTTGCGTCCTTGGAAAGGTTCGGAATATCCGCCGTCGGCACCGCCTCGATCATCTGCACGTCGCCGGCGAGCAGCGCCGCGACCCGGGCGGGCGAGCTGCTGATCATCCTGAAGCGGACCTTTGCGAACGCAGGTTTCGCTCCCCAATACTTGTCGTTCACGGTGAGGACGACCCGGTCTCCGGCGACATACTCCACGAGCTTGTACGGTCCGGTGCCGATCATCGCCTTGCCCGAATTGAACTCCTCGGTCTTCGCCTCCTGGAGCTTCTTCGGAATGATCTGCACGCCGGCCAGGTCGTTCGGCAGCAGCGGATGCGGCTTGTCGGTCCTGATCCTCAGGGTGAGCGGATCGGGCGCGGTCGCCTCCTTGATCGCACGGACGAAGATAGCGAAGGACGAGGGGCTGTTGGGCACCGCCGGGGCGCGCTTGAAGCTTGCGATCGCGTCCTCGGCAGTGAACTCGGCGCCGTCGTGCCACCTCACGCCCTTGCGCAGCTTGAACTCCCAGGTCGTGTCGTCGAGCGCCTTCCACGATTCGGCCAGTCCCGGCTTCAGGCTCTGCTGCTCGTCCTGGGTGACGAGCGTCTCGAATACGTGCTTCGCCATGCCGTTGTTCGGCGTCAGATTGTGGAAATGGGGATCCAGCGAGGAGATCGGCGCGGACAAGCCGACTACCAGCTCCTGCGCTGCTACGGATACCGCGGTCGCCAGCCCGACGATGAAAACAAGTACGCGCATGATCAGCTCCTTGATTGCATGCGGGGATCGTACTGCAATTTCGCGCGGCTATTCGGCTTCTTCGATCCAGGTCGCCTGGATAGCCTCCAGGATCTTCTCGCCGCAGCGCTTGGGATCGTCGTCGAACCCGGGCAGCGCCAGCACCCACTTGTAGAGGTCGGTAAAGCGCACCGCCTCGGGGTCGGCCTCCGGATGCGCCTCGGCGAGGGCGATGGCGATGTCCAGGGTATCGGTCCACTTCATTTCTTGCCGCCTCCCTCGCGCTCGTAGTTGATCGTGTACTTCGGGATCTCGATGGTGAGATCCTCGCCGGCCATTTTCGCCTGGCAGGAAAGCCGCGAGGTCGCCTCCAGCCCCCAGGCCTTGTCGAGCAGATCCTCCTCCTTCTCCTCGGCCGGCTCGAGCGAGCCGTAGCCCTGGCGCACGATGACGTGGCAGGTGGTGCAGGCGCAGGACTTCTCGCAGGCGTGCTCGATGTCGATGTGGTTCTCGAGCAGCGCGTCGCAGATCGACTTGCCCGGCTCGGCCTCGATCTCGCCGCCCTGCGGGCACAGCGATGCGTGCGGCAACACCCTGATCTTCGGCATCAGAGGCTGCTGATTTTCCGGCCGGCGAGCGCCCGCTTGATCCCCTCGTCCATGCGGCGCCCCGCGAAGTCCTCGGTGGCGCGGTTGAGCGCGTCGGCGGCCTGCTTGATGGCGCGGTGATCGGTCGTGGGCAGCAGCTTTTCCAGGGCGGCAATTCGTTCTTTGATGAGTTCCAGCTCCGAAGGACTCAAAAGACGCGAATCCGTCTGCATCGCCGAGCGGGTGGCGTCGATCAAGCGCTGCCCCTCGACGCGGTGCTCGGCGAGCGCGCGCGCATGCATGTCCTCCCTGGCGTGCTCGATGTCGATGTGGTTCTCGAGCAGCGCGTCGCAGATCGACTTGCCCGGCTCGGCCTCGATCTCGCCGCCCTGCGGGCACAGCGATGCGTGCGGCAATACCTTGATCTTCGGCATCAGAGGCTGCTGATTTTCCGGCCGGCGAGCGCCCGCTTTATCCCCTCGTCCATGCGCCGCCCGGCGAATTCCTCGGTGGCGCGGTTGAGCGCGTCGGAGGCCTGCTTGATGGCGCGGTGATCGGTGGTGGGCAGCAGCTTCTCGAGGGAAATGATTTTTTGTTCTATGACTTTCCGCTCGTCTTCCGGAAGAAGATTGGAATCGACCTGCATCGCTGAGCGGGTGGCGTCGATAAGGCGCTGCCCCTCGACGCGGTGCTCGGCGAGCGCGCGCGCATGCATGTCCTCCCTGGCGTGCTCGAACGAGGCGCGCAGCATGCGCTCGACGTCGGCGTCGGCGAGGCCGTAGGAGGGCTTGACGGTCACCGACGCCTCCACTCCCGATGAATTCTCTCTTGCAGAGACCGACAGCAGGCCGTCGGCGTCGACCTGGAAGGAAACGCGGATGCGCGCCGCGCCCGCGGCCATCGGCGGGATGCCCTTCAGCTCGAAGCGCGCGAGCGAGCGGCAGTCCGCCACCAGCTCGCGCTCGCCCTGCACCACATGG
>DASQGB010000054.1:0-1902 GCA_035632815.1 Burkholderiales bacterium
GATCGACGAGGCGATGACCAACATCTGCCGCTGCGGGACCTATGCGCGCGTGCGCACCGCGATTCATGCCGCGGCGAAAAAAGCCAAGGCATGACGACGCGACGCGAGTTCCTGAAGATCTCCGCGGCGGCCGGCGGCGGCTTGGCCGTTGGAATTCCCTTTGCGGACGCAAATGCAGCAGAGCCGGCGGAAGTCACCGCCTGGGTAGTCATCCGGCCCGACGACGTGGTGGTGATCCGCTACGCGCGTTCGGAGATGGGGCAAGGCAGCATGACCTCGGCGGCGCAGCTCGTCGCCGAAGAGCTCGAGTGCGACTGGAGCAAGGTGCGCGTGGAGTACGCGGACACCAATGCGCAGGTACGCCGCAAGCGCGTTTGGGGCGACATGGCCGCGGTCGGCAGCCGCACCATCCGCCAGTCGCAGCAATACCTGCGCACCGCCGGCGCGACTGCGCGCACCATGCTGGTCGCCGCGGCCGCGCAGCGCTGGGGCGTTGCGGCCGCCGAGTGCGGCGCGCAGAGCAGCGTCATCACGCATGGCCCGAGCGGGCGCAAAACGAGCTTCGGCAAGGTGGCCGAGGCCGCCTCGAAGCTCGAGCCGCCGAAGGAGGTGCCGCTCAAGGATCCGAAGGAATGGAAGCTGATCGGCCAATCGGTGCCGCGCGTCGACGTTCCGGACATCGTGCGCGGCAGGCAGCGCTACGGCATCGACGCGCAGCTGCCCGGAATGCTGTATGCGGCGATCGCGCAATGCCCGGTGTTCGGCGGCAAGCTGAAATCGCTCGACGAGGCGAAGCTGCAGGGCCGGCGCGGCGTGGTCAAGGTGCTGCCGATGGGCGACTTCGTCGCCGTAGTCGCCGACAACTGGTGGCGCGCCAAGGAGGCGCTGCGCGAGCTGCCGATCGAGTGGGACTTCGGTCCCGGGGAAACCTGGTCGAGCGCCGGAATCGAGCAGTTCCTGCGCGGCGGCCTGGATGATCCGTCCAACTTCTCCGTCGCCAAGCGCGAAGGAGACATCGACAAGGCGATGGCGGGAGCGGCGAAGCGGCTCGAAGCGGAATACTTCACCCCCTATCTCGCGCACGTCACGCTGGAGCCGCAGCACTGCACCGCGGTGGTGAAGGACGGCAGGGTCGACGTCTGGACCTCGACGCAGAACGCCGAGGCGACCCACGCCGCCGCCGCAGCGGTGGCCGGCGTTCCCCTCGAGAACGTCTACGTGCATCGCGCGCAGCTCGGCGGCGGTTTCGGCCGCCGCGGCGCGCAGGACTACACGCGCCAGGGCGTCGCCATCGCCAAGGCGATGCCGGGTACGCCGGTGAAGATGCTGTGGACGCGCGAAGAAGACATGCAGCACGACAACTACCGCCCGATCAGCCTGGTGCGCTTCAAGGCCGGCCTGGACGCCGCGGGAAACCCGATCGCGTGGTATTCGCGCGTCTCGGCGCCCTCGATCATCGCCACGCTGCTCAAGCTCCCGCTCAAGGAGGGCATCGACCCGCAGGCGGTGGCGTCGTTCGTCGACCAGCCCTATTCCATCCCCAACGTGAGCATCGAGTACGCGCAGCGCAACCCGCCGGTCCCGGTAGGCTTCTGGCGCACCGTCGGGCACTCGCAGAACCCCTTCATGCGCGAGTGCTTCGTCGACGAGCTGGCGCACGCGGCCGGCAAGGATCCTTACGAATATCGACGTGCACTTCTTTCTTCCTCTTCAAAAGAACTTGGAATTCTGGAAGCAACGGTGAAAGCAGCGGAGTGGGGCAAGCCGCTGCCCGCCGGCGTGCACCGCGGCATCGCGGTGACCGAGGCCTACGGCAGCTACACCGCCGTGGTCGCCGAGCTCGCGGTGAGCGGCAAGGGCGAGATCGACATCAAGCGCCTGGTGCTCGGCATCGACTCGGGC
>DASQGB010000055.1:0-1755 GCA_035632815.1 Burkholderiales bacterium
CGCCTTCGCCGCCTACATGTTCGGCGTCGGCGCGACCGAGATGCTCGGCGTATTGGTGACCGGCGAGACCTGGCTGAAGGTGCCGCACACCATAGCGATGCAATTCGACGGCCGCTTCGGCCCGGGAGTAGCGGCGAAGGACGTGATGCTCCATCTCATCGGCCGCTTCGGCATGGACGGCGGCCAATACCAGGCGGTGGAGTACCGCGGCGCAGCGATCCGCGCGCTGCCCATGCAGGAGCGCATGACCCTGTGCAACATGACCGCCGAGCTCGGGGGACAGACGGGCCTGATCGCTTCCGACGAAATCACACGGCAGTACTTGAAAACCGAATGTGAAGCCTGGGACAGCGACCCCGACGCCCCGCTGCTCGCCCATCACCGCTTCCGCGCCGATGAGCTCGCGCCGCAAGTGGCTGCGCCGCACAGTCCGGCGAACACCAAGCCGGCATCCGATTTTCAGCATGTGAAGATAAACCTCGCGTATATCGGGGCCTGCACCGGGGCCAAGCTCGAGGATCTGCGCATGGCGGCCTCGGTGCTGAAGAACAGAAAGGCCGCAGTCAAGCTGCTGGTCGCGCCCGCCAGCCTGCGGGATCAGGAAGCGGCGGCGACGGACGGAACCCTCGGCATCCTGGTCGATGCCGGCGCGCAGCTGCTCGCCAACTCCTGCGGCATGTGCGCAGGGTACGGCGATCACCTCCTGCCCGAGGACATGGTGGCCGTTTCCACCACGGCGCGCAACTTCAAGGGACGCATGGGCGCGCCGTCGTCGCAGGTGTACCTCGCTTCGCCTTATACGGTCGCGGCCTCCGCCGTCACTGGACGCATTTCCGATCCGCGCGGGATGCTGCAATGAGAGCCTGGGTGTTCGGCGACGACATCACCACCGATGCATTGGCACCTGGCCGGTACATGAAATCCGCCATCGACGAGATCGCAAAGCACTGCCTGGAGGGGGTCGATCCGTCCTTCGCTTCGAGCGTGAAGCCCGGCGACATTGTCGTCGGTGGCCGAAACTTCGGCACCGGGTCTTCGCGCGAGCAGGCCGCGGAGGCGCTCAAGCAGCTCGGCGTCGCCGCGCTGATCGCAGAATCCTTTGCCGGCCTGTTCTACCGCAACGCGTTGAATCTTGGCCTTCCTGCGGTGGAATGCGCCGAGGCGAAGCGGATCCGTTCGGGCGACAAGCTGCGGGTGGATGCGGAAGGCGGAAAAATCGAGAACCTGACCTCCGGACAAACATTTGCCTGCGAGCCGATTCCGCCGCACCTCGTGCAGATGGTGCGCGACGGCGGCTTGCTCGCGCAGCTCGAGAAACGGCTGCGGTGAGCTACGACCTGCTGATCAAGAACGTGCGCGTGGTCCGCCCCGGGGACCAGGAAGTTCGCGACGCCGATATCGCGATAACGGGCGAAAGGTTCGCGAAGATCGCCGCTGGGATCGATGTCAAGACATCAAGATCGGTTTACGACGGCAAGGGCCTGCTCGCCTTCCCGGGGGTGGTGGACGCGCACATGCACACCGGGATCTACGCGCCGCTCGACGAGGATGCGGTCAGCGAAAGCCGCGCAGCGGCGCAGGGCGGCGTGACCTCGAGCCTCAACTACTTCCGCAGCGGGCAGTACTACCTCAACCGCGGCGGGCCCTATCGCGATTTCTTTCCCGAGGTGCTCGAGCGCTCGGCGGGCCGCTTCCACGTCGACTACGGCTACCACCTGGCACCGATGGACGCTACGCATGTTTCTGAAATTTCTT
>DASQGB010000056.1:0-8519 GCA_035632815.1 Burkholderiales bacterium
GTGCCTTGGCTTGAGCCAGTCCGCCGCGGTGTCGCTGCAGACCCTGTGGATCGCGCCCTGGCTGAGGGACGTCGCAGGGTACTCGCAGGCGGAGGTGGCGCGCGGCCTGCTCGCCGTCAACGTGGCCATGCTGATGGGCTATCTCGGCTTCGGCCGTGCCGCCGATGCCTGGCTGCGCCGGGGTCGCAGCCCGTTCGGCCTGCTCGTCGCCGGCGTCGCGCTTTCCGCCTTAAGCCTCGGCTTGATTGTTTGTGGCGTGCATTCGCTCCTGCTGTGGTGCTTGTTCGTCGCGGCGGGCACTGGGGTCGTGCTGGGCTACTCGATCCTCTCGCGACGCTATCCCAAGGAAATGGCCGGCCGCGCCAACACCGCGATCAATGTCGTCGGCTTCGTCGGCATGTTCACCGGACAGTGGGGAATAGGCCTGGTGCTCGACCGCTGGCCGCAGAGCGCCGCGGGTTATGCGCCCGAGGCCTACCCTTGGGCGCTCGGCGCCGTATGGGCCGCGCAGCTCGCCGGCCTCGCCTGGCTATGGGCGGGGAGGCGGCTCTTCGCTAGCTGATGTAATAGATGTCGCGGTAGGCGACATAGATCGAGGCGGCGATGACCGGGGCGAACACCAACCAGCCCAGCATCGCCGGGATGGTGGCGAGGAAGGCGAGCACCAGCCCGATTACGCCGTAGACGAGAAACGGCAGCATGTTGCGCAGGCAGCCGATGAAGCTGCCCTTCATCGCTTCCACCGCCCCCTGGTCGTTGAACACCACCAGCGCCGGGGCGAACCACAGCGCCATGACCAGCGGCACCGTCAGTGCGAGCATCAGCAGGATGGCGATCGCCATCGTCGCGCCCACGGCAAAGGGATCGGCGGCGCCGCTGAACAGCGCGAACATGCCGGCGCCGGTCAGCGCGAAGACGATCAGGAAGATGACGATGAATCCGGCGAGATACAGCGCACCCACCGCGGCAAGCGTGCCGAAATGATCGCGGAACCCGGCGAACAGCTGGCCGAACTCCAGGCCGCTGCCTTCCTCGATGGCGCGGCAGCCGATCATCAGCCCGGCGGTGAGCACCGGCGTAAGCAGCACGGTACCGATCGAACCGATGACCGGGATGAAGGCGAGCGCGATGAAGATCACGCCCATCACGATGATCATGCCGATCCACGTCGCGGGCGCCTCCTTGAACAGGTTCCAGCCTTCGGCGTACCAGCTCCATCCCCGCGCGGCGGGAACCGCATGGCCGCCGGGCTCGAAGTTTCCCTGCAGGATGACCGTCTCGTCGGCGACCTGGGCTTTCGGCGTGGCGTACGGATTGGTGGTCATCGGCGCTCTCCCGTCTTTGTTGGATTTTTTCCTGCCAGCGTCTCGAGCTCCCGCATCAGCTCGGCGCGCGTCTGCGCTACCGACCCCACGACGCCGGGCCTGTCTCCCGCCGCCGGCTCGCAACAGGCCTCGAGCCGGATGCCGTTCGGGTCCAGGAAATACACTGACACGAGCCCCGGCAGAATGTCCATCGGGCCGTCATACGCCACGCCGGCCGCCTGCAGCCGCTTCTGCAGCGCGGCGAGGCTCTGCGGCGTGACCGCGAACGCGACGTGCTGCATGCCGCCGATGCCGTCGCGTTTCGCCCGCGGCTCGGCGCCTCGCGGCATCTCGAAGAAGGCGAGCAGCGAATCGTTGCCCATGTCGAAGAAGTAGTGGCGGATCTCCTCGTACGGCGGGTTGCCGCGGTTGCCCGGCCCCCTGCCAAGTCCCGGCGGCACTTTCATCGCGTGCACCAGCGGCATGCCCACGACGTCGACGTAGAAATCCATCGTCGCCTTCATGTCCTCGGTGTTGAGGGCAAGGTGGTGGATGCCTCGCGTTTTACTCTTTTGCATGGCGGACTCTGACCGTGGCTATGGCCTTTGCCACTAGCGAGCCGTCCTCGTTCCTCGCCTCGGCCTCGACGAAGCTCATGCTGCGGCCGTCCTTCAGCACGCGCGCCTCGGCGAAGAGCTTCCCGCCGCTGCCGCCGCCGATGAACGATGTGCTCATGTCGATGGTGATGACGCCGATGGAGTCCGGGTGCAGCGTGCGGGCCGCGGTGCACAGCGCCACGTCGAGCAGCGACATGATCACCCCGCCGTGGACGGTGCCGATGCTGTTGCTGAGGTGCTTTTCGACCGGCAACGACAGCCGGGCGCGTCCATCGGCCAGTTCCTCGGTGAGGATCTTGAGATGCGTGACGAAGGGGATTTTCTTCTGGTAATCCCGGGTGAAGGCGAGCTTGTCGCTCATAGGATGGTGGCGCCGCCATCGACCGCGATCGCCTGCCCCGTGATGTGGCGCGAGGCCTCCGAGGCGAGCAGCACCGCGAGGCCCTTCAGGTCCTCGTCGTTGCCCAGCCGCCGGGTGGGCGTCACTTCCAGCACCAATTTGCTCGACGCGTCGAGCGTTGCCCGCGTCATTTTCGATGGAAAAAAGCCGGGACAGATGGCATTGACGGTGATGCCGTGTTCGCCCCATTCCGCCGCCAGCTGGCGCGTCAGGCCGATCAGGCCGTGCTTGGTCGCGTTGTAGGCGACGGTCTTCACCACGCGCGGATCGCTCGCGGTGAGGCCGGCGACCGAGGCGGTGTTGATGATGCGTCCCCACTTGCCCGGGATCATCGAGCGCTTGGCGATTTGCTGCGAGAGCAGGAACGCCGCGGTCAGGTTCACGTTCACCAGCTTGTCCCAGGCCTCCAGCGGATGATCCTCCGCGGGTGCGCCCCAGGTGGTGCCGGCGTTGTTGACCAGGATATGGATCCTGCCGAGGTCTTTCAGCGCCGCGTCGGCGAGCGGCGCGACCTGCTCGCGCTTGCCCACGTCGCACACATAAGACCTGGCCTCGATGCCCATTTTTTTCAGATGGGCGACCGCTTCGTCGAGCTCGTCCTTCTTTCTCGCCGTGATGGCGACCTTCGCGCCCATCTCGCCCAGCGCCTCGGCGATCTGCAGGCCCAGGCCGCGCGATCCGCCGGTCACCAGGGCGACGCGCCCGGTCAGGTCGAGCAGTTGCTTGACGTTCATTGCGCAATTCTCTCACCAGTTAAAATTTCCGGGTGAGCACACTGGTGATGTACTCGGGAGGGCTAGACAGCACGGCGATGCTGGTGAAGCTGCTCACCGAGACCGCGGACGAGCTGCGCGTGCACCACATCCGCATGGAAAATAAGGAGGGCCGAGACGGCGCCGAACAGCGCGCCGTCGAGGCCATTCTTGCGTGGTGCCGCGGTCGCTACCGGGCATTCCGCTACTCGGAGTCCGGGCTCGAGTTCGCGCAGCTGGAGGCGATCCCGATCGACTATCTGGCGATCGCCTTTGTCGCCTGCCAGGTGGCGATCGATACGCCCGGCTGCACGCGCATCGCGGTGGCTGCGCTCGCCACCGATACCGATATCGAAAATCGCTCGGCGCGCCAGCGGCGGGTGTTCGAGACCATGTACGAGTGCTACCGGGCGCGCAAGCTCGGCGAGCCCCGCGTCGACTGGGTTTTTCCCGTTTACGACTCCAGCAAGGAGGACCTGGCGGCGAGCTTGCCCCCCGAGCTGGTAAGCCTTACGTGGTCCTGCCGGCGCCCGGTGCCGGTGCCCGGGGGGTTCCGCGCCTGCGGGGCCTGCACGGCCTGCCTGGCGCGCGAGGGCTTGCGCCCCGCCGGGAACCCGTCCCACAATCTGGCCTGACAAGGGGAGGAGGGCAGCCATGAGGTCCAGGCGGAACGATGGCCGCATACTTATTTACAGCCACGATACTTTCGGCCTCGGCCACCTGCGCCGCTGCCGCGCGATCGCGCACTCGCTGGTCGAGCGCTTCAAGCAGCTCTCGGTCCTGATCCTCTCCGGCTCGCCGATCATCGGCAGCTTCGACTTCCGCTCGCGCGTCGACTTCGTGCGCGTGCCGGGGGTGATCAAGCTGCGCAACGGCGAGTACACGCCGCTCAACCTGCACATCGACATCGAGCAGACGCTGAGGATGCGCGCCTCGATCATCCGCCACACCGCCGAGGCCTTCGAGCCCGACATGTTCATCGTCGACAAGGAGCCGGTCGGCCTGCGCGGCGAGGTGCTCGAGACGCTGAAGTCGCTCAAGCGCCGCGGCACGCGGCTGGTGCTGGGCCTGCGCGACGTGATGGACGAGCCGCGCCTGCTTGAGCCCGAGTGGCAGCGCAAGAAGGCGCTGCCGGCGCTGCGCGATCTCTACGACGAGATCTGGGTCTATGGCCTGCCGCACATCTGCGATCCGCTCGAGGGCATCTCGATCCCGCTGCGCGTGCGCCAGAAGATGGTCTACACCGGGTACCTGCATCGCGAGGTGCCGACGCACGGCGCGCCGCCGCGCCTGCCCGAGATCGCCAAGCGGCCCTACCTGCTGGTCACCACCGGCGGCGGCGGCGATGGCGAGAGCCTGATCGACTGGGTGCTGCGCGCCTACGAGCACGATCCGCTGCTGCCCTACCCGGCGCTGCTGGTGCTCGGGCCGTTCATGCAGGCCGAGCGCCAGGCGGAGTTCATGGACCGCGCGGCGAAACTCAAGCGCGTCGATGCCATCACCTTCCACGGCCAGCTCGAGACGCTGGTGTCGCGCGCCGCCGGCGTGGTGGCGATGGGCGGCTACAACACCTTCTGCGAGGTGCTCTCGCTCGACAAGCGCGCGCTCATCGTGCCGCGCACCGAGCCGCGCCTCGAGCAGTTCATCCGCGCCTCGCGCGCCTCCGAGCTCGGCCTGGTGAGCATGCTCTCCGACGACGGCCGCTACGATCCCGCCGTCATGGCGGCCGCGCTGCGCGCGCTGCCGCGCCAGCGGCTGCCCTCCGATGTGGTGGTTCCCGGCCTGCTCGAGGGCCTGAAGAACGTGTCGCGGCTGGTTGCGCCCTGGATCGAGCCCGCGGCGGACGAGGTTGCGCAGGCGCGGTCGCGCACCGGTTAGTTGCGAGTCGCTTTTGTACTGAAGGGCTATCCGCGCCTCTCCGAGGCGTTCATCGCGCAGGAGATCGCGGCGCTCGAGCGCCGCGGCCTCGACATCCTGATCGTCTCGCTGCGCCGCCCCACCGAGCGGCGCAGGAATCCCGTTCACGACCGGATCCGGGCGCCGGTCGTCTACCTGCCGGAATACCTGCTGCTCGAGCCCCTGCGGGTCGTGCGGGCATGGCTGAAGGTTAGAAAACTTCCAACTTATAAAAAAACCAACCGCGTGTGGCTCCGCGATCTGGCCCGCGATCCGACGCCGAACCGGCTGCGGCGCTTCGGCCAGGCGCTGGTGCTCGCCGCCGAGCTGCCCCCCGACGTGGCGCGGCTGCACGCGCATTTCCTGCACACCCCGGCCTCGGTCGCGCGCTACGCGGCGATGCTGCGCGCTCTGCCCTGGACCGGCTCGGCGCACGCCAAGGACATCTGGACCACGCCCGAGTGGGAAAAGCGCGAGAAGCTCGCTTCCTGCGAATGGCTCGTCACCTGCACGCGCGTGAACCGCGAGCACCTGGACGCGCTCGCACCGCCCGGGCGCGTCGAGCTTGTCTATCACGGGGTCGATTTGGGCCGTTTTCCGCCACCTCGTGGGGAGCGGGCAGATCGCGATGGGTCAAAAGACCCGGTGATGATCCTGTCGGTGTCGCGTCTGGTGGAGAAGAAAGGCACCGAGGTCCTGCTCGAAGCGCTCTCCCGCATTTCTTCGCATCTCAATTGGAAATTCGTGCATGCCGGCGGCGGCCCGCTCGCGAGCCGGCTCGAGCGGCGCGCGCGCGCCCTCGGCATCGCCGCTCGCGTTGAATGGCGCGGGCCGCTGACGCAGGACCAGCTGCTCGACGAATACCGCCGCGCGGATCTGTTCGTGCTCGCCAGCCGCATCGCAGCCGACGGCGACCGCGACGGGCTGCCAAACGTCCTCGCGGAGGCGCAGAGCCAGGCGCTCGCCTGCGTCGCGACGCGCGTCTCGGCCATCCCCGAGCTGGTGCGCGATGGCTCGACCGGCTTGCTGGTCGAGGAGAACGATCCCGACGCGCTCGCGCGGACCATCGGCGCGCTGATCGCCGACCCGGCGCGCCGTCGCCTTCTGGGTGAAGCGGGCCTCGCAAGGGTGCGTAACGACTTTTCACTGCAAGAAAACCTCGATCGGCTGGCGCGGAAATTCGGGCTGCCCCGTGAGGATCGCGTTCTACGCTCCGCTTAAGCCGCCGACGCATGCCACGCCTTCGGGCGACCGGCGCGTCGCGCGGCTGCTGATGGATGCGCTGGAGCGCGCCGGGCAGCGCATCGAGCTGGTGTCGACTTTCCGCAGCTTCGACCGCGATGGCGACCTCGCCCGGCAGCAGGCGCTACGCGTGCAGGGCGAGTCCTACGCCCAGCGCCTGATCGCCCAGTGGCGCCACGCCGCGCCCGAGCTGCGGCCCGAGCTGTGGTTCACCTATCACCTGTATTACAAGGCGCCCGACTGGCTCGGGCCGGCCGTAGCCGAGGCGCTGGGCATCCCGTATGTGATCGCCGAGGCGTCGTACGCGCCCAAGCGCGGCGGAGGCCCCTGGGATCTCGGCCACGACGCCACCGCGGACGCGGTGCGCCGTGCGGCGCTGGTGATCTGTCCCTCGCGGGCCGATATTGCCGGCCTGAAGCTCCTGACCGACGAGTCGCGCCTGCTGCACCTGCCGCCCTTCCTCGACACCGCGCCCTATCGGGACGAAATGAAGAACAGGACCGCAAACCGGACACGGCTGGCAAGAGAGCACAACCTGGACCCCGAGGCTCCGTGGATCGTGGTGGCGGCGATGATGCGCGAAGGCGACAAGCTGGCGTCGTACCGCTCGCTCGCCGCGTCGCTCGCGCGCCTCGCGGATATTCCCTGGCATCTGCTGATCGCGGGCGATGGCGTCGCGCGCCTCCAGGTCGAGAAGCTGCTTCCCGGGGCGAGGTTCTTCGGCACGCTCGACCATCGCAGCCTCGCTCAGGTCTATGCGGCGAGCGATCTCTCGGCCTGGCCGGCAGTAAACGAGGCCTACGGCATGGCGCTGCTCGAGGCGCAGGCGGCCGGCGTGCCGGTCGTGTCGAGCGCAACGCGCGGCGTGCCCGAGGTCGTGCTCGACGGCCGCACCGGGCTGCTCGCACCGGCAGGGGACGAGGCCGCGTTCACGGAGCGGCTCAGGACCCTGCTGGTGGATCCCGGCCGGCGCCGCAGCTTGGGCAGGCAAGCTGCGGACTTCGTCGCCGCCGAGCGCAGCCTGGACGCGGCGGCGCAAACGCTGCACCGGGCGCTTACCGCCGCGCGCGCGTGACGCTGCTCGCGTGCCTGCGCCACGGCGAGACGGCGTGGAGCGCCGCTGGCAGGATCCAGGGCCGCGCGGACATTCCCCTGAGCGAGGCGGGACGCGCGGCCCTGCGCGGTCGCGAGCTGCCGCCGGCCTGCCGCGGCATGCGCGTAGTCACCAGCCCGCTTGCACGCTGCGCGCAGACCGCTGCGCTTCTGGGTTTTCCTGATGCGGTTCATGAATTCAGAATCGTGGAGATGGACTGGGGCGAATGGCAAGGCGAGCTGCTGGCCGAGCTGCGGGTGCGCCTGGGCCAGGCGATGCGCGACAACGAGGCGCGCGGCCTCGACTTCATGCCACCGGGCGGCGAGAGCCCGCGGAAAGTCATTGCGCGCCTGCGTCCCTGGCTTGCGCAGATTACGGAACCGACACTCGCGATCACGCATCGCGGCGTGATCCGGGCGATCATCGCCGCTGCCGGCGGCTGGGACATGCGCGGCCCGCTTCCGGCCAGGCTGGACTGGAACGCAGTGCATCTTTTCGACATCGATCCCCGAGGCAGCCCGCGCGCCCGGCAGCTGAACCTCAAGTGAAAGCCTTCTTCTACGTGCAGCACCTGCTCGGCATCGGGCACCTGAAGCGCGCCGCGATCCTCGCTCGTGCGATCTCGTCGGCAGGGTTCGAGGTCACGCTCGCCAGCGGCGGAACACGGATTGAAATGCCTATTGAAGGTTTCCGGTTTGTTCAATTGCCGCCCGCGGCTGCGGCCGACATGACGTTCAAGACCTTGGTCGATGGAGATGGAAAACCCGTCACCGAAGAGTGGAAGCGCCGCCGCACGGCCGCGTTGCTCGAAGCCTGGCGCAACGCTCGCGCGCAGGTGCTGATAACGGAGTTGTTCCCTTTCGGCCGGCGGCAGATGCGCTTCGAGCTCTTGCCCCTGCTCGAAGCGGCGAGCTCCAGCGCACCCAAACCCCTTATCGTCTCGTCGGTGCGCGACATCATCCAGGCCAAGCCCGACCGGGAGGGCGAAATGCTGGGGTGGTTCGAGCGCTACTTCGACCATGTTCTGGTGCATGGCGATCCACACGTCGGCCTCTTCCCTCACGCAACGCGACTCGGCGACCGGCTGCACTACACCGGTTACGTGGTTGACGATCCTCCGCAGACGGGCGGCGACGCCGGGAGGGGGGAGGTCATCGTTTCGGCCGGCGGCGGCGCCGTCGGGGCGAGATTGCTCGAGACCGCGATCCGCGCCCG
>DASQGB010000057.1:0-3802 GCA_035632815.1 Burkholderiales bacterium
CTACACCGACCTCGCGTCGCGCGAAGAGGTGCACGACCTGGTGCGCGAGTGCGTCGAGCGCGTCAATGCCGATCTCGCCGCCGAGCCCGAGATCGCCAACTCGCAGATCCACCGCTTCCTCATCCTGCACAAGGAGCTCGAGGCCGACGACGGCGAGCTCACGCGCACGCGCAAGGTGCGCCGGCGCTTCGTCGGCGAGAAATACGCGCCGCTGGTCGAGGCGCTCTATGCCGGCCGGAAGGCGGTGCATGTCGAGGCGCAGGTCAAGTACGAGGACGGCCGCACCGGCACCTTCTCGGCCGACTTGAAGATCGCGGAGGCAAAGACCTACCCGCCTGTGGCAGCCAAGCGCGCGGCATGAGCGTCGCGCGCAACATCGGCAAGGTCATTCTTTCCGTGGACCAAGTATCGCTGGCCTTCGGCGGCGTGCGCGCATTGCAGGACGTGTCGTTCGACGTGCGTGAGCACGAGGTGCGCGCCATCATCGGCCCGAACGGCGCCGGCAAGAGCTCGATGCTGAATGTCCTCAACGGCGTCTACCACCCGCAAAAAGGAAAAATAAGATTCAGGGAAAAAGAATTCGACGACATGGACTCGCATCAGGCCGCGGCGCTGGGCATCGCGCGCACCTTCCAGAACATCGCTCTCTTCAAGGGCATGACGGTGCTGGACAACGTCATGACCGGGCGCAACCTCAAGATGCGCTGCAACTTCCTGCAGCAGGCGCTGTGGGTCGGGCCGGCGAAGCGCGAGGAGCTGGAGCATCGCCGCGCGGCAGAGCAGATCATCGATTTTCTCGAGATCCAGCACATTCGCAAGACGCCGGTGGGAAAGCTGCCCTACGGGCTGCAGAAGCGCGTCGAGCTGGCCCGCGCGCTTGCCGCCGAGCCCGCCGTCCTGCTGCTCGACGAGCCGATGGCAGGCATGAACCTCGAGGAAAAGCAGGACATGTGCCGCTTCGTCCTCGACGTGAACGACCATTACGGCACCACCATCGTGCTGATCGAGCACGACATGGGGGTGGTAATGGACATCTCCGACCGCGTGGTGGTGCTCGACTACGGCCGCAAGATCGCGGACGGCTCGCCCGACGACGTCAGGGCAAATCAGAAGGTCATCGACGCATATCTCGGCGTGGCGCACTAGATGGGCGGCTTCAGCTTTTTCCTCGAGGTGCTGGCGGGCGGGCTGCTCGCGGGGGTGATGTACTCGCTCGTGGCGCTGGGCTTCGTGCTGATCTACAAGGCTTCGGGCGTCTTCAACTTCGCGCAGGGCTCGATGGTGTTCTTCGCCGCGCTGACCTTCGTGTCGCTGCTCAAGCTCGACTGGAACTTCTGGCTGGCGCTCTTGGCCACGCTCGCCGTCATGGTGATGCTCGGCCTGGTCACCGAGCGCGTGGTGCTGCGCCCGCTCGTCAACCAGCCGCCGATCACGCTGTTCATGGCGACCATCGGCCTCACCTTCGTGCTCGAGGGGCTGTCGCAGCTCATCTGGGGCTCGCAGCCCCACGGCCTCGAGCTCGGCATTCCCGACGTGCCGATGGAATGGCTGTCGCAGAGAGCGAACATCAATATCAGCCAGTTCGACCTCTTCGCCGCGGCGGTGGCCGGCGGCCTGGTCGCGGTGCTGGCGGTGTTCTTCCACAAGACGCGCATCGGCCGGGCGCTGCGCGCGGTCGCCGACGACCACCAGGCGGCGCTCGCGGTCGGCATTCCGCTGCAGCACATCTGGGCCATCGTGTGGTCGGTGGCGGGCTTCGTCGCCCTGGTGGCGGGACTGCTGTGGGGTGTGCGAAACGGCGTGCAGTTCGCGCTCACCTTCGTCGCGCTCAAGGCGCTTCCGGTACTGCTTATCGGCGGCTTCGAATCCATCCCGGGCGCGATCATCGGCGGCCTCATCATCGGGGCGACGGAAAAGGTCGCCGAGGTGTATTTCGGCCCGATGGTCGGCGGCGGCATCGAGTCCTGGTTTGCCTACGTGGTGGCGCTGCTGTTCCTGCTGGTGCGGCCCGAGGGCCTCTTCGGCGAGAAGCACATCGACCGGGTCTAGAGAGATGCTGTACCGCGAAGCCGGGCAGTTCAAGTCGAGCTACGCCGAGGACCAGCGCATCTTCCCGATCCGCCAGGACCGGGTGGCGTTCTGGGCGCTGCTGGTGGTCGCTTTCGTGCTCGTGCCGCTATTCGGCAACCAGTACTGGCTCGGGGCGATGCTGACCCCGTTCCTGATCTTCGCCCTGGCGGCGCTCGGGCTGAACATCCTCACCGGCTATGCAGGCCAGCTGTCGCTGGGGACCGCGGCCTTCATGGCGGTCGGCGCCTTCATGTCGTACAACTTCATCCTGCGCATGCCTTGGATGGGGGTGATCCCGGCCTTCATCCTGGGCGGGTTGTGCGCCGCCGCGGTCGGCATCGTGTTCGGCCTGCCGAGCCTGCGCATCAAGGGGTTCTACCTCGCCGTAGCCACGCTCGCCTGCCAGTTCTTCGTGCTGTGGGCGCTGCAGCGCTTCGGCTGGTTCTCGAATTACAGCACTTCGGGGGTGATCACCGCGCAGAACATCGTGATTCTCGGCTATGCGTTCGACACGCCGGCGAGCAAGTACCTGCTGACGCTCACGGTGGTGGCGGTGATGGCGCTCGCGGCGAAGAACCTGATGCGCAGCGAGACTGGCCGCGCTTTCATGGCGGTGCGAGATATGGACGTGGCCGCCTCGGTGATCGGCATCCCGATGATGCGCACCAAGCTGCTCGCCTTCGCCATCAGCTCGTTCTATTGCGGCGTCGCGGGGGCGCTGCATGCGTACACCTACCTCGGGACCGTCGAGCCCGAGGCCTACAGCCTGGACCTCTCGTTCCGGATCCTGTTCATGATCATCATCGGGGGAGTCGGCTCGATCATGGGCTCCTTCCTCGGCGCCGCCTTCATCACCCTGTTCCCCATTTTCCTCAACCTGGCCTCGGGGTGGCTCGCCCACGCCCTGAACATCGAGATCTCCCACGCCACGGTCTCCAACCTCGAGCTGATCATTTTCGGCGGGCTGATCATCTTCTTCCTGATCGTCGAGCCGCACGGCTTCGCCCGGCTCTGGCAGATCGCCAAGGAAAAGCTGCGGCTCTGGCCCTTTCCGCATTGACAGGGCTATACTGATCAACGCGTTAGCTCAAACCCTGAGGAGGATAGAGATGAAACGCACCACTATTGCGCTGGCCGCGCTGTCGCTTTCCGCGGCAGGATTCGCCGGATCGGCGCTGGCGCAGAACGAGCAGTTCATTCCCGCAAACTTCTATTGGGTCGGCCCGTACGCGCCGGGCGGCTCGGGCTTCGGCGGCGGCATGATCGACTACTTCGCCCTGATCAACGAGCGCGACGGCGGCATCAACGGCGTCAAGCTCACCTGGGAGAAGTGCGAGACCGAATACCGCAATGACCGCGGCGTCGAGTGCTACGAGCGCTCGAAGAAGAAGGGCCCGACCGGCGCGTCGGTGATTCACCCGCTGTCCACCGGCATCACCTACTCGCTGATCGAGAAGGCGACCGCGGACAAGATCCCGGTGATCTCGATGGGCTACGGCCGCACCGACGCCGCCGATGGGCGGGTGTTCCCGTACATCTTCCCGCTGATCACCACCTACTGGTCGCAGAACACCGCCAAGATCAAGTTCATCGGCCAGAAGGAAGGCGGGATGGACAAGCTCCAGGGCAAGAAGATCGTGAACATCTATCACGACTCGGCCTACGGCAAGGAAACCATCCCGGTGCTCGACGTGCAGGCGAAGAAGTACGGCTTCCAGGTGACGCACATCGC
>DASQGB010000058.1:0-1697 GCA_035632815.1 Burkholderiales bacterium
TACGGCGCCGATACGTATTCGCGCGCGGTGACGCGCATCCAGGAAGTGCGCGGCCTGCGCGCGGCGCAGTTTCCCGAGGATGCCGGCCCGATGGCGCACCCGGTGCGGCCGCAGTCCTACCAGGAGATCCGCAACTTCTACACCATGACGGTGTACGAGAAAGGCGCCGAGGTGGTGCGTATGCAGCACACCCTGCTCGGCGAGGAGAAGTTCCAGGCCGGCATGCGGCTGTACTTCCAGCGCCACGACGGCCAGGCGGTGACCTGCGACGAGTTCGTGCAGGCCATGCAGGACGCCTCGGGCATCGACCTTGGCCAGTTCAAGCGCTGGTACGATGTTGCGGGAACACCGGTGCTGGAATGCCAAGGGTCCTTTGATAGTGGAATCTTTACCTTGACGGTGAAGCAGTCCATGAACCCGCCGTTCCACATTCCGTTTGCGGTGAAGATCGGGCCGCACGAGCGGGTGCTGTCGCTCAAGAAACCCGAGGAGCAGTTTGTTTTCGAGAATCTGCAAAGCAAACCTGTACCTTCCCTGCTGAGGCGCTTCTCGGCGCCGGTGATCCTGAAGTACCCGTATACCGAGGCCGACCTGCTGCACCTGATGGCGAGCGACGACGACGCGTTCAACCGCTGGGAAGCCGGCCAGCGCCTCGCGACCGGCATCATCCTCGATCGGCGCGGCCTGCCCTCGAGCGCTTTCGTCGAGGCCTGCAGGAAAATCCTGGCCGACCCCGACCCGGCCTTCGCCGCCGAAGGGCTCACGCTGCCCGCTGAAACCTTTCTCGCCGAGCAGATGGAGATTGTCGATCCCGACCGGCTGCACGAGTCGCGGAACGTTCTGCGCCGGGCGCTGGCGCAGAGTCTGAGGGCGGAATTTCAGTCCAAGCATGAGCAACTGAAGGCGAGCGGCACTTATTCGCCCGACGTCAAATCGATAGGCAAGCGCGCGCTGCGCAACCTGAGCCTCGCCTACCTGGGCGAGCTCGGGCTCTCTGCCCTCGCCTACGAGCAGTTCAGGAGCGCCGACAACATGACCGACGCCATGGCGGCGCTCGGCGTCCTCGCCAATCTCGACTGCCCCGAGCGCCAGCCGGCGCTCGATGCGTTCTACGCGAAGTGGAAGGACGAGCCGCTGGTGGTCGACAAATGGCTCGCGGTGCAGGCGAGCTCGCGCCTGCCCGACACCCTGGCGCGCGTGAGAGAGCTGCTCGCGCACCCGGCGTTCGACCAGCGCGTGCCGAACAAGGTCTATGCGCTGATCCGCAGCTGCGTGGCAAACCACGTCCGCTTCCATGCCGCAGACGGCGGGGGCTACGCTTTCCTCGCCGACCAGGTGATCGCGCTCGACGCGCTCAACCCGCAGGTGGCTGCGCGCATGGCGCGCGGCTTCGACCGCTGGAAGCGCTTCGACGAGGCGCGCAAGGCGAAGGCCAGGGCGCAGCTCGAGCGCATCCGTGATAGCGAGGGCTTATCGAAGGACGTTGCGGAAATCGTCACAAAAGCGCTCGCCTGACCTGGGTATTGCGCACTTTGTCCTCTGAGCTGGGCGTACAAGCTGGCAAGGTGAGAGGTCGTGAGCTCGCCTGACATCACCTCGCGGCTGGTTACCACCGGCCAGCTTCTCGTTCGCTCCGGGATGGAAATCGGCCGGATCCTGGACTCGATGCTCGGGGACGGCGATACCGTCACCGCGAA
>DASQGB010000059.1:0-4662 GCA_035632815.1 Burkholderiales bacterium
GCAGCGCTGCAGGCTGGCATTAGAATTGCAAGTGGTCGACGACGGCCCGGGCGTGCCGGAGGAGATCCAGGATCGGATCTTCAATCCGCTCGTTTCCGGGAGGGAAGGCGGCACTGGCTTGGGACTTTCGCTCGCGCAGACTTTCGTCCAATACCACCAGGGCGTCATCGAGTTCGAGTCGCGCCCCGGCCGCACCATATTCAGGATTCTGCTGCCGCTGACATGAAACCGGTCTGGATCGTGGACGACGACCGCTCCATCCGCTGGGTGATGGAGAAGGCGCTTAGCCGCGAAGGCATCGCCTTCAATTCCTTCGCCTCCGCGCAGGACGCGCTCGATGCGCTGTCCGGTGGCGCGCCCGAGGTGCTGGTGTCGGACATCCGCATGCCGGGGCTGTCGGGCCTGGAGCTGCTGAACGAGGTCAGGCAGCGCCATCCGGCCGTGCCGGTGATCGTGATGACCGCCTATTCCGACCTCGATTCCGCGGTCGCCGCCTTCCAGGGCGGCGCCTACGAGTACCTGCCCAAGCCCTTCGACGTCGACCAGGCGGTGGACCTGATCCGCCGCGCGCTGCACGAAAGCAGAAGGGAATCGGAGGTCACCGAGCCCCTCGCGCAGACCCCCGAGATCCTGGGGCAGGCGCCGGCGATGCAGGAGGTGTTTCGCGCCATCGGCCGGCTCTCGCAGTCGAGCGCGACCGTGCTGATCACCGGCGAGTCAGGAACCGGAAAAGAGCTGGTTGCCCGTGCGCTGCACCGGCACAGTGCGCGGGCGGCGAAGCCGTTCATCGCGATCAATACCGCCGCCATGCCGAAGGACCTGCTCGAATCCGAGCTTTTCGGCCACGAGCGGGGCTCGTTCACCGGCGCGCAGCAGCAGCGCCGCGGGCGCTTCGAGCAGGCCGAGGGCGGCACGCTGTTCCTCGACGAGATCGGCGACATGCCGCCCGAGTTGCAGACGCGGCTGCTGCGCGTGCTCTCCGAGGGCTCCTTTTATCGCGTCGGCGGCCACCAGCAGATCAAGGCCAACGTGCGCGTCATCGCCGCAACCCACCAGAACCTCGAGCAGCGCGTTCGCGAAGGAAGCTTCCGCGAGGACCTCTATCACCGCCTGAACGTGATCCGCCTGCGCCTGCCGAGCCTGCGCGAGCGCGCCGAAGACATACCTCTGCTGTCAAAGCACTTTCTTGCCACGAGCGCGCAGCAGCTTGGCGTCGAGTCCAAGCGCCTTTCCGAGGACGCGCTTGCACATCTGTCTCGGCTCGCGCTGCCCGGCAACGTGCGCCAACTCGAGAACCTGTGCCACTGGCTCACGGTAATGGCGCCGGGGCAGGTCATCGGCCCGGGCGACCTGCCGGCCGAGTTCCGCGATCAGGCGCCGAACGCCGCCTCCGACTGGCTGGCGGCGCTCGAGCACGAGGCCGAGCGGCGCCTCGCGCGCGGCGAGACCGGGATCCTCGAGGCCTTGAGCCGGCAGTTCGAACGCGCGCTCATCGCCAAGGCGCTCGGGCGCACCGGCGGACGCCGCATCGAGGCGGCCAACCTCCTCGGCATGGGCCGCAACACCATCACGCGAAAAATCCAGGAGCTCGGCATAGAGGAAAAAACGGAGGAAAAGTCGGGGTCGGACCCCGATTTTCCCGAGCGTTAAGCGGCTTTCGCTGTCCGGCGATTGAGCTCCAACCGCGCGTCGACCAGCGCCACCACCTCGTCGATCGCAGCCAGGCGCATGCCCTTCTGCGCGGCGATCGCCTGCACCAGGCGGTCGACCCGCTCGATGTTCGGCGCGCCGCCGAAAAGCGCGCGGGCGGCGGAGGAGGGGTTGGCCAGCCCCTGCGCGGCGGCGGCGTACTTTTCGAACGGCACGAGATCCTCTGGCCGCGCGCCGAGCGAGATGCACAGCTTGACCACCCAGTCATACACCGCGCGCGAGGCGTTCAGGTCTTCGTGCACCGCTTCCTTGATGGAGCGCATCCCCGCTTTCGTGATGCAGCGGTAGTTGCCGGCCATCAGCATCGCCCATTTGGCGAGCGGCACGAAGACCGAGTCGTGCACCTTGAGCTTCACCGGCACCTCGATCTTGCCGGCGCCGGTGTCGAAGCGCGCGGCCTCGATGTCGGCCTGCAGCCGGCGCAGGATTGCGGTGTGCGCCTCCGACTCGAAGCGCGCCGACTTGAAGTTGGTCGGCAGCCTGACCTGCAGCACATTGACCTTCTCCTCGGGTGGCCGGAACGCCTGCGGGTCCGGGCTGCACAAGGTCATCAGTGCGGGATCGAAGCTGTCCCAGACAGCGGCGTCCGTGTAACAACCCCGAAGCTTCTCTAAAGAAACACCTGGAATTCGCGCGAGATAAGGCAGCGGCGGCATGTTCATGATCGACATGCACGGAACGCGGGCCTTGGCGATCGCGCTCATCAGCTCGCGCACGCCTGCAGAGCGGTACTGCGGCTCCTGCATCGCCAGCGCAACGAGGTCGTAGCCGACCGGATTGATCGCCGCCGGGACGTCGGCGGACAGCTTGCCCGGCAGCTTCCACGAGTGCAGCTCGACGAGCCCCTCGCGGCCCTTGATCGGCAGGCGCACGCGCGTGCCGGCGGTGTTGATCAGGTCGGCTTCCGCGGGCAGGCAGGCGAGCTTGACGGTGTGGCCTGCGAGCAGCAGCTTGGTCGCCAGCAGCGACCCGTAAGAGGCACCCAGGATCAGAACGTTGTAAGCGGTTTTCATAGGGGGATTCCACAATGTGAAATGTGAAGTTGCCAACTGAAAAGCCTACTCCTATTGGCCTGCAATTTCATGTTGCAGTGCCACATTGAGTAATAGAATCGTCCCATGCATATGTCCGGCCCGTTGCCGCCGGGCGTCTCCGTCACCGGAAAGGTGAGCAAGGAATTCGCCCAGATCCTGACGCCGGAAGCGCTCGGCTTCATCGCCAAGCTCCATCGCCAGTTCGAGCCGCGGCGCCAGGAGCTGCTCGCGCGTCGCGCTGCGCGCCAGAAGGAATTCGACGCCGGCAAGCTCCCCGATTTTCTTGCCGAATCCAAGGCCATCCGCGAAAGCGAATGGCAGGTCGGCAAGCAGCCGAGGGATCTGCTCGACCGCCGGGTCGAGATTACCGGCCCCACCGACCGCAAGATGGTTATCAACGCGCTCAACTGCGGCGCCTCCACCTTCATGGCGGACTTCGAGGACGCCAACTGCCCCACCTGGCACAACATGATCGACGGGCAGATCAACCTGCGCGACGCGGTGCGCCGCTCGATCACCTTCGAGCAGGGCGGAAAGCAATACCGGCTGAAAGAGAAGACCGCCGTCCTCCTGCCGCGGCCACGCGGCTGGCACCTCGACGAGAAGCACGTAGCCATCGACGCCAAGCCGGTGTCAGGCGGCATTTTCGATTTCGCGCTGTATTTCTTCCACAACGCGAAGGAGCTGCTCGCCCGCGGGTCGGGGCCGTATTTTTACCTGCCGAAGATGGAATCGCACCTGGAAGCGCGCCTGTGGAATGAGATTTTTGTTTTTTCTCAAAAAGAACTAAGCATCCCGCAAGGGAGCATCAGGGCCACGGCGCTCATCGAGACCGTGGTCGCCGCCTTCGAGATGGACGAGATCCTGCACGAGCTGCGCGAGCACTCGGCGGGACTCAACATCGGGCGCTGGGACTACATCTTCTCGTGCATCAAGAAGTTCCGCGCCAACCGGGATTTCTGCCTCGCCGACCGCTCGCAAGTGACGATGACCGCGCCGTTCATGCGCGCTTATGCGCTGCTGCTGGTGAAGACCTGCCATCGGCGCGGCGCGCCCGCGATGGGCGGGATGGCGGCGCAGATCCCGATCAAGAACGACCCGGCGGCGAACGAGGCGGCGATCGAGAAAGTGCGCCAGGACAAGCTGCGCGAGGTGACCGACGGCTGCGACGGCACCTGGGTGGCTCACCCGGGGCTGGTGCCGGTCGCAAAGCAGGTGTTCGACCAGCACATGCCGCAGCCCAACCAGTACGCCCGCCAGCGCCCCGACGTCAACGTCAGCGCGAAAGACCTGCTGAGCTTCCAGCCCGAGAAACCGATCACCGAGACCGGGTTGCGCAACAACATCTCGGTCGGCATCCAGTACCTGGGCGCCTGGCTCGACGGCAACGGCTGCGTGCCGGTGTTCAACCTGATGGAGGACGCCGCCACGGCCGAGATCTCGCGCTCGCAGATCTGGCAGTGGATCCGCTCGCCCAAAGGCGTGCTCGAGGATGGCCGCAAGGTGACGACCGAGTTATTCAAGAAATTGCTGAGTGAAGAGCTTGTGAAGATCAAGGCCGGCGACGGCGAGGGCAGGTACGACGAGGGCGCCGCCCTCTTCGAAAAGATCACGTCCGACGATAACTACGTCGAGTTCCTTACGCTTCCGGCCTATCGACTGATCGACTGATCCGGCGCTAGCTCAGGTCCGCGACCACCGGCGCGTGGTCCGAGGGCCGCTCGAGCGCGCGCGGCGATTTGTCGATGGTGCAGGCGCTGCAGCGCGCGGCAAGCTGCGGCGAGAGCAGGATCTCGTCGATGCGCAGTCCCCAGCCGCGCTGGAACCCCATCAGGCGATAGTCCCACCAGCTGAACTGCTTCTCGGGCTGCTCGAACAGGCGAAAGGCGTCGGCGAAGCCGAGCTCCAGCAGCCGCCG
>DASQGB010000060.1:0-15110 GCA_035632815.1 Burkholderiales bacterium
AGCGGCCGTCGACCGCCATCGCCGGCGTGCCGTCGATCTTGTAGGCCGCGGTGAGCTGCGCCGCGCGGCGCGCCTTGCTCTGCACGCCGAAGGATTTCAGGGTGTCGTTGAACTTCTGGGGATCGATGCCCTGCTTCTGCAGCCACTCGGCCATCGCCTGCGGATTGTCGCTGCGCAGCCGGTCGCGGTGGATGGCGTCGAAGAACGGCCGGTGCAGCTTGTCGAGCACGCCCAGGGCCTCGAAGGCGTAGAACACCGCCGCGTCATGCCCCCAGCGCGGGTTGAAGACCGCCGGCACGCGACGGAATTCCGCGTCGGGCGGCAGGCGCTTGAGCCAGGTGTCGATCGCGGGCTCGAGGTTGTAGCAGTGGATGCAGCCGTACCAGAAGAACTCGATGACCTCGATCTTGCCCTTGGATTCGACCGGCTGCGGCGGGTTGAGCTCGGTGTAGGAGGGCTGGCCGAGCGCGAGCAGCGGCGCGCTCACCAGCGCTACGACCAGGGCGGAAAACCATCTCTTCATATCGCTCCTATTGCGGTTTGATCTTTACCAGGCTCGCGTCGATGCCGTTCTGCGCCAGGCTCTGCCGCACGCGGTTGATCTCCTCGACCCTGGTGTAAGGGCCCATCCGCACCCGGTACCAGGTCCCCTTGTCGGGCAGGTTGGCCGGCTCGACGCTCGATTCGAAGCCGAGGATCGCGAGCCGCGCCTTCTGGTTGTCCGCGTCGGCGGGGTTCTGGAACGAGCCCGCCTGAATGAAATAAACGTCCTTCCCCGCATCCTGTTGACTGCGCGCGGTCCGCATGCGTTCCCGCAGCTCGCGCTCGCTTACCGGCTCCTCGGCGCCCGGCAGGATCTTGTAGAAGTCGAATTTCGGCTTCTCAGGCGCGGTGGCGAGCGGCGCGGGGGACGATGCCCCGCTCTGCGGCAGCCCGGCGATGGCCGGCGGCTTCGCCGGCGGGCTGTCCTGCTTCGCCTTCGCGGTGACGAAGGGGATCGGGGTCTTGTTGAGGTAGAAGGCGATGCCGAGCGAGACGGCGAGCCCCAGGATGACGCCGATGAACATGCCGAGCAGGAAGCCGCCTTCGGAGCGCTTGCGTGTTGCGGGAATGCGTCCGGCCATCACATCTTCTCCGGGGCGCTGACGCCAAGTAGCGACAGCCCGTTCGCCAACGTTTGCCGCACCGCTGCGCACAGCGCGAGGCGGGCGGATCTCAATCGCTCTTCCTCGACGAGAATGCGCTCGGCATTATAGTAGCTGTGGAATTCGCCAGCGAGCTCGCGCAGGTAGAAGGCGACCGAGTGCGGCGCAGCCTCGCGCGCCGCGGTGGCCACCAGGTCGGGGAATTCCGCCAGCCGGCGGGCGAGGTCCATCTCCTTCCCGCCAGACAGTAAATCCAGGTCGGCTTTGGCAAGCTCCGGCGTTCGACCGCCCCACTGCGAGAGCACGCTGCAAACGCGCGCGTGCGCGTACTGCACGTAGTACACCGGGTTCTCCTCGCTCTTCTCGCGCGCGAGATCGACATCGAAGACGAACTCCGAGTCGGCCTTGCGCGAGACGAGGAAGAAGCGCACCGCGTCGCGGCCCACCCAGTCGATGAGGTCGCGCAGCGTGACGTAGGATCCCGCGCGCTTCGAGATCTTCACTTCCGCGCCGCCGCGCATGACCTTCACCAGGCTGTGCAGCACGTAGTCCGGATAATCCTTCGGGATGCCGATGCCGAGCGCCTGCAGGCCCGCGCGCACGCGCGTGACCGTGCTGTGGTGGTCGGTTCCCTGCACGTCGATCACCTTCGTGAAGCCGCGCTCCCACTTCGTCACGTGGTAGGCCACGTCGGGCACGAAGTAGGTATAGCTGCCGTCGGACTTGCGCACGACCCGGTCCTTGTCGTCGCCGTAATCCGTGGTGCGCAGCCACAGGGCGCCATCTTTTTCATAGACTTTTTTACTTATGGACCATTTTTCAATGACGGCGTCGACCTTGCCTTGCGTGTACAGGCTCGACTCCAGGTAGTAGACGTCGAACTTCACGCCGAAGGCCTGCAGATCCGCGTCCTGTTCCTTGCGCAGGTACGCCACCGCGAGCCTGCGGAGGGCATCGAGGTCTTGCGCATCGGCAACCTCGCGGGCGATGTCTTCGATGTACTCGCCCTTGTAGCCCTCTTCCGGCCAGCCGGGGGCGCCCGGCGCCATCCCTCGCGCGCGCGCCTGCACCGAGAGCGCGAGCTTCTCGATCTGCGCGCCCGCATCGTTGTAGTAGAACTCGCGCGTAACGGCATGCCCCTGCGATTCGAGCAGCGCGGCGATGGCATCGCCGAGGGCCGCCTGGCGGCCGTGCCCCACGTGCAGCGGCCCGGTGGGGTTGGCGGAGACGAACTCGACCTGCATTTTTTGCGGCTTCTCGGCGCGCGCGCGCCCGTAATTCGCGCCTTCCTCGAGAATTCTCGCGATGACTGCCACCTTCGCCTTGGTCTTGAGCCGGAAGTTGATGAACCCCGGCCCGGCCACCTCCGGCTTTTCGACGATCTCAGCAAGCGCCGGCGCGGCCTTCGCCAGCAGCGACTCGGCGAGCTCGCGCGGGTTTCTTTTCAGCGGCTTCGCGAGCTGCAAGGCGATGTTCGACGAGAAATCGCCATGGCCGGCCTGCTTTGGGCGCTCGAGCGTGATCGCGAAGGACGCGTGCTCGGGCGCTTCCTTCTCCACTGCCGTGCGCAGCGCTGCTTCGATTTGTGCTTTGGGATCGCCCGGCATGAAGAAAGTGCTGAATTATAAAGAGAAAGAAAATTCAATCGAATTCGATCGGATCGACATCCAGGTGCCAACGCACCCGACGATCGGGTTTTTCGAACAGGTCCGCGCTCAGTCGACTGAGGAAATCCTGCAATGCAGGCCGTGATGAGGACTGCACCAGCAGCTTCGCGCGCTCCATCCCGGCGCGGCGCGTCATGAGGTTGGGAACCGGATCGTAGATATGAACCTCGGGCGGCGGCTGGACCATGGCAGCCGCCTCGCGCAGGAAGCGCAGCGCGGTCTCGAGCTTCGGCGCTTCGGCGCGCAGCGCCGCCTCGAACACGAAAGGCGGAAAGCCGGCCTGGCGGCGCTCGTCGAGCTGCGATTCGGCGAAGCCGGCGAAATCGTGCTGCGCGAGGGCGCTGAAAAGCGGGTGCTCGGGGTAGCGCGTCTGCACCAGCACTTCTCCGGGCTGCTCGCGCCGGCCGGCCCGCCCGGCCACCTGCGCCAGCACCGCGAAGAGGCGCTCTGCGGCACGGTAGTCGGTCGACAGCAGCGCGGTGTCTGCGTTCAGCACGCCGACGAATGTCAGCAGCGGGAAATCGTGGCCTTTCGCGAGCAGCTGCGTGCCGACCAGGATGTCGGCCTCGCCGCGGTGGATGCCTTCCAGGGTGCGCGTCAGCTCGGCGCGGCGCCGCGCGCTGTCGCGATCGATGCGCACGATGCGCGCTCCCGGGAAGCGCGCCGCGAGCGTCTCCTCCACGCGCTGCGTGCCGCGCCCCATCGCCTTGAGGTCGACATTGCCGCAGGTCGGGCAGGCGCGCGGCACCGCCGCCTCGGCGCCGCAGTGGTGGCAGCGGAGGCGCCGGTCCGCGGCGTGCAGCACCATGCGCGCGGTGCAGCGGGCGCAGCCCGCGACCCAGCCGCAGGCCTCGCAGGCGAGCACCGGGGCGTAGCCCCGGCGGTTGATGAAGATCAGGCTTTGTTCATGTTTTTCCAAACGGGACGCAATGGATTGCAGAACTGACTTGCAAAAACCTTGGTCCATCACTTCGCGGCGCAAGTCCACGGTGCGGACCGACGGGAGGCGCGAGCCGCGCGCCGCGCGCTCGGCGAGCTCGAGCCGCTCGTAACGGCCGGAGCGATGGTTGTGCCAGGTCTCGAGCGACGGCGTCGCGGTGCCGAGCACCACCGGGCACCCGGCCAGCTTCGCACGGTAGACCGCCGCATCGCGCCCCGAATAGCGCAGGCCGTCCTGCTGCTTGAACGAGCTGTCGTGCTCCTCGTCGATCACGACGAGCGCGAGCCGCGGCAGCGGCGCCAGCACGGCAAGACGCGTGCCGAGGATGATGCCCGCCTCGCCGCGCGCCGCCGCGAGCCACGCCGCGGTGCGCGCCACATCCTCCAGGCCGCTGTGCATGAGGGCGATGCGCGCTTCGGGGAAAGCGCGGCGAAAGCGCTCTTCGAGCTGCGGCGTCAGGCTGATCTCGGGCACCAGCACCAGCGCCTGAGCGCCGCTCTCCAGCACCTTGGCGATGAGATGGAGGTAGACCTCGGTCTTGCCGCTGCCTGTTACGCCGTGCAGCAGGAACGCGCCGAAGCGCCCCAGGGAGGCAGCGATGCGCTCGCGCACGTGCTGCTGCGGCTCGGTAAGCGCGTGCGTGGGCACGAAGCGCGCGGATCCAGGTTGCAATTTCTCTTTCAGGACTTTTCGGGGCAACGGCTTGACCGACCGCAGCCGCGGCGGCAGCGCGCCGATCACCGTTTCCCCGAGCGGGCGGTGGTAGTAGCCCGATAGAAAGCGCATCAGCTCGAGCCAGTCCTGCGGCAGGCGCGGTGCGTCGTCGCGCAATGCGGCGATCGATTTCAGCCGATCGACCGGCACCTCGGTCGATGCAACGGCTTCGATCACCACGCCGAGCCGCAAACGTGCACCGAATGGAACGGTGACCCGATCGCCCGCGGCGAGCGCCATGCCTTGCGGCGCGGCGTAATCGAACAGCCTCGCGAGCGGCACGTCCAGCGCTACACGGATGACGGAATTTCTGCTTGCAGGCAAGGACTTAGGGTTTGTGGATAATTTTGTGAGTAAGCCCTTCATACCCACGTAACATGCCCCGCCGGCGCTGCTATCGCTCTAGGGAATACGCGCCAGAAGGTAAATTTCCCTTTATCTTTTAATGAGTTGCGGAGCCGCCCCTAGGGAGCGCCTCGAGCGTCGGGGCAAGCCGGTCACAGCGCTTTTTTTGTGCATAAGTCAAGTGCGGCGACGGCTGTAAGCGCGTACTTCGTCTACTAAGGCGGCAACCGAATCAACCGGTGTTTGCGGAAGGATGCCGTGCCCGAGATTGAAGACGTGACCCGGCGCGGATCCGAACGCATCGAGGGTTCTGCGCACCGCGGCGCGCACGCTCGGCGCCGGCGCAAACAGCGCCGCCGGATCCAGATTTCCTTGAACGGCAGTGCGACCGGCGGCGAGGCGGCGCGCTTCGCGCGGGTCGGTGGTCCAATCGATGCCCACGGCGTCGCAGCCGCTTTGCATGATGGCGCCGAGCCAAGGATTGCCGCCTTTCGTAAACAGGATGCTGGGCACACGAGCGCCGTCTTTTTGTTTTTTCAGTTTTGCCAATATTTGTTTTGAATAAGCCAGCGAAAACGGCTGGTAATCCTCGTGCGCGAGGATCCCGCCCCAGGTGTCGAAGATCATCACCGCCTGCGCGCCGGCCTCGATCTGCGCGTTCAGGTAATCGGTCACGGCGCGCGTGTTGACCTCCAGCACCCGGTGCAGCAATTCCGGGCGCGCATGGCGCATCGCTTTCACCGCGCGCCAGTCGTCGCTGCCGGCGCCTTCCACCATGTAGCAGGCGAGGGTGAACGGGCTGCCGGAGAAGCCGATCAGCGGCACCCGGTCGGCCAGCGCGCGCCGTATCTCGCGCACGGCATCGAGAACGTAGCGCAGCTCGGCGGATGGGTCGGGGGCCGCAAGCCTGTTTATGGCGGCTTCGTCGCGCAGCGGCCGCTCGAAACGGGGACCTTCGCCTTCCGCAAAGGCGAGGCCCAGTCCCATGGCGTCCGGCACCGTGAGAATGTCGGAAAACAGGATCGCACCGTCGAGAGGAAAGCGCTCCAGCGGCTGCAGCGTGACCTCGGCGGCGAGCGCGGGCGTCTTCGCCAGCTTGAGGAAGCTGCCGGCGCGCGCGCGCGTCGCGTTGTACTCCGGCAGATAGCGCCCGGCCTGGCGCATCAGCCAGACCGGGGTGTAGTCGGTCGGCTGGCAAAGCAGCGCCCGCAGCAGCGTGTCGTTCTTCAGGCGAGCTTTCCGACGAGTTTTCCGAGAATGTATTTCCACTCGGCCGGCGTGACCGGCGTGATCGACAAGCGGTTCCCCGGCCGCAGCGTCACCATCCTCGCGAGCGGCTTGTGCTTGCGCAGCTCCGCAAGGGGCACGAGGCGCGTCTTGCGCAGCGCCCGCACGTCCACGTTGAACCAGCGCGGGTCTTCCTTCTTCGACTTGGGATCGTAGTAGGGGCTCGAGCGGTCGAACTGCGACGCGTCGGGATAGGCAGGGCTCGCGACTTCGGCGACCCCGGCGACGCCCGGCTCGGCGCAGCTCGAGTGGTAGAACAGCACCCCGTCGCCGACCCGCATGCGGCTGCGCATGAAATTGCGCGCCTGGTAATTGCGCACGCCGCTCCACGGCGTGGTGCGGCCCGGAGCCGACAGCACGTCGTCGATCGAGCACTCGTCGGGCTCGGTTTTCATCAACCAGTATTGCATTGGATTTTCTTCGGGAAGGGAAAGGTTCCCCGCATATGCCGGTGGACTCGCTCCCGAACCCCGCTAAACAGGGTGGTCGCTTACCGGTCACCTCAGGTTCGTCCAGTCACGCTCGCAGCGTGGGACGATCACAACAGTGACGCTAGGGGCCGCAACCTTAGGAAGCTATCGGTCCGGAAATATGAGCCCTGTCGTGCACAGCAGGGAACGAGTCCTTTTTAGAACAGTTTCTCCTGCTTGGCAATCGCGGCGTCGAGCTGCGACTCGATCGTGGAGATGCGCCGCTTGGCTTTTCCCATGTCGAAACCGCTGCCGAGCTTGACACTTAGCAATTCGTGCGCCACGTTCAGCGCCGCCATCACTGCAATGCGCTCGGCGCCCATGACTTTTCCCGCCTTGCGGATCTCGTTCATCTTGGCGTCGAGATATGCCACGGCCTGCATCAGCGCTTCGCGCTCGTTGTCCTCGCACGCGACGCGGTAGGTGCGGCCGAGCAGGTTGACTTCGACGGTTTTGCCGCCCTCGCCCATGGTCAGCCGGGCAGCCGGCTGAGGAGACCCTCGAGCCGGACGGTCGCGCCGTCGATCTTGTCGTTGAGGCGCTTCATGTCGATTCTTGCTGCGGCGAGCTGCTGCCTCAGCTCCTGGTTCTCCGCGCGCAGCCGCTCGCACAGCGCCACGAACTGCGCCACCTTGGCTTCCAGCGAATCGAACTCACCCTCCACGCGCGCACTATGTTTCAAAACTCAAGCAACGTCAAGCAGTAAGCCTTGCTTCTGCAAGTAGTTCATCATCTTGCACGACGGACCGAGTCGAGCACCTCGCAAAGGCGCTCGGCGCCCTCCAGCAGGCGGGGCGTATGCCGCTGGATCAGCGCCGCGGGGATGTAATGCAGCTGCCCCGACGCGGCCGCGGCGAGACCGGGGAAGGCTTTCCAGGAATCGAGGCCCGAGCCGCTGGTCACGATCACTTCGGGGTCGGCGCGCAGCACCGCTTCACGATCGATATCGGGCGCGATCAGCGGCAGGGCGGCGAAGACGTTCTCGCCGCCGCACAGGCGCATCACCTTGCTGATCAGGTGATCGCCGTTGACGGTGAGGAGCGGCCGGTCCCAGACCTGGTAGTAGACCCGCACCTTCGCGCGCCCGGCATAGCGCCGTTCGAGCTCCGCCGCGCGGCTGCGGAAGCTCGCCGCGGCCTGCGCGGCTTGCGCCTGCGTGCCGGCGAGCAGGCCCAGGCGCTCCAGGGTGCTCGCAATGTGCTCGAGCTCGCGCGGCTCCGAGCGAAATACCGGCAGGCCGAGCCCCGCCAGGCGGTTGACCGCGCGCAGGCTGCCGGCATTGGGCCAGGCGACGACCAGATCGGGGCGCAATGCGAGCACCGCCTCGAGGTCGATGCCGGCGTCGCCGCCGACGCGCGGCAGCGCGGCCGCCTCGCGCGGATAGTCGCTGAAGTCCACCGCGCCCACCACCCGGACCCCGGCGCCGGCCGCGTAGAGCAGCTCGGTGAGATGCGGCGACAGGCTGACGATGCGCGCGGCGGGCGCAGCGAGCTGGAGGGTGTGGCCGTAGTCATCGGTCACCGCGATTTGTGCATTTACAAATCCGGTAACGAATAGCAGCAACAACACTGAAAACCTCATCGGTTTATCATATCGGCTCGCTCCCGGGTGTTCGGGAAACAGGTGTGATTCCTGTACTGCCCCCGCAACGGTAAGCGAGAGAAGCGTTCCGCGTAGTCCCACTGAGATGCCTCAAGCATCTTGGGAAGGTGGAGCGCCATACCTCGCGAGTCCGGAGACCGGCCTGGAAGCCTTCTCAACCTATTGCAGGCGTCGGGGAAGACGCCAGGAAGGTTTTCCAATGCGTACCGCCGTTGCCGGCCTCGCGGCCGCGCTGTTCGTTTGCGCTTCTTTCGCCCAGCAGGATGCCGTGGTCATCACGGCGACCCGTTTCCAGGACTCCAAGCGCGACCTGCCGGTCGGCGTGACGCTGATCAGCGCCGACGACCTGCAGAAAAGCGCCACCTCCAACCTGCCCGAGATCCTCGCGCAGTTTGGGCTGATGCACGTGCGCGACAACGGGGGCACGCCGAACCAGCAGCTCGACCTGCGCGGCTTCGGCATCACCGGCGACCAGAACACCCTGGTGCTCGTAGACGGACTGCGCATCTCGGAAAGCGAGCTCGTGCCGGCGCAGCTCGCCGCGATTCCCCTGGAGTCGATCGAGCGCATCGAGATCGTGCGCGGCAGCGGCGCGGTTCTGTACGGCGGCGGCGCGACCGGGGGCACCATCAACATCATCACCCGCCGGCCCGAGCCCGGCTCGAGCCGGGGCTACGCCCTGGGCCGCTTCGGCGGCTTCGGCACCAAGGAAGGCCGCGCCGGCTACTCGCGCATGGGGGAAGCGCTCGGCCTGTCGCTCGATCTCTCGCACGAGGATACGGACGGCTACCGGCGCAACAACAACTACCGGCAGACGACTCTGTCTGCGCTGCTCGAAACGCGGCCGGCGCCGCAGGGCCGGGCCTACCTGCGCCTGGCGCTCGGCGACCAGAGCCTCGAGCTTGCCGGCGCGCTTACCGAGGCGCAGATCGCCGCCGACCGCCGGCAGGCAAGCACCCCCGGCAACGAAAGCGACCGGCAGGACGCTACCGTCACCCTCGGCGGCTCCTGGAGGGCCGGGCGGCACGAGCTCGCCGCGGACCTTTCGCACCGCGACAAGAAGGCCTCGTCGGTCTTCGTGCCGACCGATTTCACCGACACGCGGGTGAATCTCACCTCGTTCGTGCCGCGCGCCAAGCTCCGGTTCGGCGCGCACGACCTGACGCTCGGCTTCGACTGGGAGCAGTGGGACTACGAGAACGATTCGAGCTTCTTCGGCTTCGCTTCGCGGCGCACGGGCAAGCAGGAGAACATGGGGTTTTATCTTCAACCCAATTTTTGGATCGCCGAGCGTACGCGCCTGGTGCTCGGCGGCCGGGTGCAGCGCAGCAAGGAGCAGCTCGACAACGTGCGCGCAGCCCACACCCTCGAAGCCTACGAAGCGGCCGTGCGCCAGGGCTTCGCCGCCGGCTGGTCGCTCTACGGCAAGTACGGCAGCAGCTTCCGCCTGGCGAACTTCGACGAGAACGCCTGCTTCGTGCCGCCTTGCGCCACGACGCTCCTCGAGCCGCAAACGGCGCGCGCCGGGGAGATCGGCGTGGAGTACGAGCGTGGGGGCTGGCGCACCCGCGCCGCGGTGTACGACAAGCGGCTGGAGGACGAGATCTACTTCAGCCCGCTGCTGGTCGCCAACGTGAACCTGCCGCCGACGCGGCGCCGGGGGCTGGAGCTGGAAGCGTCGTGGCGCGCGACGCCGGTGCTCGAGCTCCGCGGCGGGCTCGCGCTGCTCGAGGCCGAGTTCCGCGCTACGGGCAACGAGGTGCCGCTGGTGCCCGGAGCGATCGCGACCGCGGGCCTGGCGTGGTCCTTCGCGCCGCGCAGCCGACTCAACGTCAATGCGCGCCACGTGGGCTCGCAGCGCTACGACGGCGACGAGGCGAACGCCTCCCGCAAGCAGCCGGCCTACGGCATCGTCGACGCGAAGCTCGAGCACCGCGCCGGCCGCGCCGCGCTCGCGCTCGAGCTGCGCAATCTGCTCGACGAGAAGTACTACAGCTACGGGTTGCTGAACTTTACCGGCACCAGCTTCTTCGCCTATCCGGCGCCGCAGCGCGCGGCGTACCTGTCGCTCGCCTACCGGATAGACTGATGCTTCGGTTTCATGAACATTCTTGTCATCTCGCTGCGCTATTTGGGCGACGTCCTGCTCACGACGCCGCTCATCCGTGCTCTGAAGCGGGCGCATCCCGAGGCAGCGATCGATGCGCTCGTTTTCGCCGGGACCGAGGGGATGCTCGAAGGCAACGCGGATGTGCGCGCGGTGCTGGCGGTCGAGTCGAAACCTCGCCTGTGGCGTCGATATGACCTGGCGGTAGTCGCAGGCACCGGCGACCGCCCGCACGTCTACGGCTGGCTCGCCGCGCCCAGGCGTGCGGGCCTGCTGCCGCCGGAATGGAGCAAGCGCTGGTGGAAGCGGCTGCTGGTGAGGCAGGGGGTGGTTTCGCCCGAGCGCGAGGCGCGCCTCGAAGCGTTCGCGAAGCTTGCTCGCGCCATGGAGCTCGAGTGGCAGCCGAAAATCATCGCGCCCGGCGCCGGCATGACCAGCGCGGCGTGGCGGCCGCTGCTTGGCTTCAATCCGTACGCGGAGCGTTACGCGGTGATCCATATCGCGCCGCGCTTTCGCTACAAGCGCTGGCACGCCGAGGGCTGGCGCGCCTTGATCGTGTGGCTGCGCGCGCAGGGCTTGCCTGTGGTCCTCACCGGCGGGCCGGGCGAGGAGGAGCGTGGATATGTGCAGTCGGTGCTCGCCGGCTCCGGGACACGCGTGATCGACCTGGCGGGCCGGCTGCGCTTTGGCCAGGTGGCCGACCTGCTGCGGCGCGCCGCGGTGTACATCGGGCCGGACACCGCGACCACGCACCTCGCTGCGGCGTGCGCGACGCCGACCGTCGCGCTCTTCGGCCCCACCGATCCGCGGCTCTGGGGTCCGCAGCCCGCGGCCGGGCTCGAGCGCCCCTACGAAAAAGTGGCGGCCCTGCAGAAGCGCGGCAACGTCGTGCTCGTGCAGGAGCCTTCCCAGGCCTGCGTTCCCTGCCAGCTCGAAGGCTGCGAGCGGCACCGCGAAAGCCACAGCGATTGCCTGGACGCGATGCAGGCCGAGCGCGTGATCGAGGCGGTGCGCGCGCGCCTGCATGCGGCGCCGTGAGGTTCCTGTTCTGCGAGAGCTCGAGCAATCTCGGCGGGCAGGAGCTGCAGATCCTGCTGCAGATGACGGCGCTACGCGGAGCAGGCGAGCACTGCGTGCTCGCCTGCCTGCACGAATCGGGCATTGCGCGCGAGGCAAGCGCGCGCGGGGTCGACTGGCGCCCGGTCGCGTTCCGCAACAGCCTGCACCTGCCGAGCATCGCCGCGCTGCGCGCGCTGATCCTCGCCGAGCGCATCGACGTCGCCTTGTGCCACAGCGGCCACGACGCTAATAACCTCGCCGTAGCGGCGAGGCTCCTCAGGCCTCGCCCGCTCCTTGTCCGCGCGCGGACCTACCAGCCGGGCGTGCCGAAGGCCATCAGCTACAACCGGCTGGTCGACCGCACCCTCGTGAACAGCGAGCACCTGCGCCGCCGCATTCTCGCCAATCGCGCCATCCGGCCCGAGCGCATCGCCGTGCTGCGTCCGATGGTGCCTCTGGTCGAACTGCACGCCGAGTCGCGACTTCCCTTACCGGAAACTCTTGCGGCAGCCTTGAGAGGAAGAGGCCCCGTTATCGTGCAGGCCGCTATGCTGCGACGGGAGAAAGGCCATCGCACCGCCCTGGAGGCGATCGCCGGGCTGCGCGGACGGTACCCGAACCTGCGTTACGTCATCGCCGGCAGCGGCCCTGAGGAAGCCGCGCTGCGAAAACATGCAAAACATCCCCGGTTGCAAGACCTGGTCCATTTCACGGGCCTTCTACAGCCTGTCGCCCCGCTCCTCGCGCGAGCGGACCTGGTGATCATGCCCTCGCTCGACGAGCCGCTGGGGCTCGCCCAGATCGAAGCGCTGGCGCTCGGCGTCCCCGTGGTGGTGTCCGATGCCGGCGGCCTGCCCGAGACGGTAACCCACGGCGAGACGGGCTGGATCCTGCGGGCCGGCGACGTCGCCGCCTGGCGCGACGGACTGGCGGACGCGCTCGCCGATCCGGCTCGCGCCCGCGCCATGGCGCAACGCGGGCGCAGCTTCGTCGAAGCCACCTTCGCGCCGCAGGCGCACCTCGCCGCGCTCAATGCCGAGCTTGCAAAGGCGGCCGCGGCGCGCTAGCGCCGAACAGGGCGCCGCCCAGCACCGCCCACAGGTGCCCTTCGGTCGAGTCCCAGAGAAAGTCGTTCAACAGGCATCCCATGGCGAAGGCGAGCACGAAGCCGCGCGCCAGCAAGGCTTCTTTGTCCGGCAGCGCGCCCGCGCGCCAGAACGCGGCGCCGAACAAGGCGACCAGCAGCACCAGGCCGCCGAGCCCGAGCTGTACGGCGAGGTACAGGTATTCGTTGTGCGGGTGGTAATGCCTGCGGTCATGGAATAAGGGCGGGTCGTTGACGGTGGCCTCGTAGAAGGCGTCGCTCCACGCGCCGGTGCCGGCGCCGAGGAGCGGATCTTTCCTGACCAGCTCCACCGAGCGCTTCAGGTAATGCAGGCGCATCGCGATCGACGTCTCGCGGTCGGTGCGGTTCTCGATCGCCTCCGTGGCTGTCTGGTCGATTCGCGCCTGGAATGCCGGGGCCCAGCGGTAGGCGGCACCGACCGCGATCGCCAGCCCGAGCAGGACGACGGCGACTGCCTTGACCGAGCGCTGCGACACCGCGAGCCACACCGCGAGCGCGGCCAGCACCACGTAACCCGTACGGCCCTGCACGGCCAATAAGGTATTCAGTACTGCTGAAAGGGCGACGGCAGCCATGACCCAGCGCCGCCATCCCGTGCCGGCCAGCGCGAGCGCCGCGGCGCCGTAAGCGAGCAGGCTCATCATGAAACCGTGGGTGATCGGGCTCTTGAGCAGCACGGCATTGTGCTCGACGGCGGGAACCACGTTGCGCACGAGGCCGAGGAAGATTGCATGCGACGCCGCCATCAGCGCGATTGCGGCGATGAATATCGTCCACAGCAGGCGCGCGCGCCAGCGTTCGTCGGCGAACAGGAACATGACGATGCTGAACAGCGCGAGCTCGCGGTACTTGAGGACCGCGGCGAACGCCTCCTTCGGCGGCACGCGCGACCACGCGACGCCGGCGCAAAGCGCGGCAAGCAAGACGAAGCCCAGCCATGCCGCCGGCTCCGCAGCGATCGCCCGCAGCGTCGGCTGCAACTGACCCGACAGCGCCCAGCACAGCAGGGCGAGCCCCATGAAGACGCTGGTCGCAGTGGTCGAGAACGGCAAGGCGGCGGCGGCGAGCAGCACAGTCACGCGGGCGGCGTCGAGCATGGGACGCTAATTTACATACAATGCACGCATGACGGAAATGCATAGCAGCCGCAAGCTCTATCTGCGCTTGCTCGGCTATGTGCGCCCGTACTCGAAAGTGTTCGCGCTCGCGGTGCTCGGCATGATCGCCGCCGCAGCCACCGAGCCGCTGTTCCCAGCGCTCATCAAGCCGCTGCTCGACGGCGGCTTCGCCGCCGGCGGTCCGGCGCACCCGCCGATCGTCTATGCCGGCGCGATCATCGCCATTTTCCTGTTTCGCGGCATCCTCACCTTCGCTTCGTCGTACTGTCTCAACTGGGTGGCGAACAAGGTGGTCCTCGACCTGCGCACCGCGATGTTCTCGCGGCTGGTGCGCTTCCCGAACGGCTTCTTCGACGACAACGCCTCCGGCGTCGTGCTCTCGAAAGTGGCCTACGACGTCGCGGGCGTGACCGGCGCGGCGACGACGGTGCTGACGGTGCTGGTGAAGGACTCGATCGCCGTCATCGGCCTGCTCGCCTGGCTGTTCTACCTCGACTGGAAGCTCACCCTGATCGCGATCGTCGTCGGCCCGCCGATCGCCTTGACGGTGCGAAGCATCGCCCGGCGCCTGCGCAGCATGTCGCGCGGGGCGCAGCGCTCGCTCGGCGACCTGGTGCAGGTGCTGCAGGAGACGATCGAGTGCCAGAAAGTGGTCAAGGTGTTCGGCGGCCAGGACTACGAGTCGAGCCGCTTCCTGCGCGGCGCGCAGGCCATCCGCGGCTTCGGCATGCGCCAGGGCGTCGCCGAATCGCTCACCACGCCGATCACCCATGCGTTCGCCGCGCTGGCCCTCGCCGTGATCATCTACATCGCCATGCAGGATTCCCTCGCCCAGCGCACGACGGTGGGCGAGTTCGCCTCGTTCATCACCGCGATGCTGATGCTGCTCGCGCCGCTGAAGCACCTCACCGAGATCAACAACCCGCTGCAGCGCGGCCTGGCGGCGGCGGAGAGCGTCTTCGGCATCATCGACACGCCGGTCGAGGAGGATCGCGGCACGGTGACGCTGGCGCGCGCGCGCGGCGAGGTGAAGTTCGAGACCGTGGGCTTCACCTACCCCACCCGCACCGAGCCGGCGCTCTCGGCGATCGACCTGCACATCCGCCCGGGCGAGACGGTGGCGCTGGTGGGCGGCTCGGGCGGCGGCAAGACGACGCTGGTCAACCTGCTGCCGCGCTTCTACTCGCCCGGCTCGGGCCGCATCCTCATCGACGGCCACGACATCCAGGCGCTCACCCTGGACAGCCTGCGCGCCAATATCGCGCTTGTCAGCCAGGAAGTGGTGCTGTTCAACGACTCGATCTTCGCCAACATCGCCTATGGGCGCATGGGCGGCGCCGCCGAGCGGGAGGTCGCCGCCGCCGCCGAGGCGGCGCACGCGATGGGGTTCATCCGCGAGACCCCCGAAGGCCTCAACACCCTGATCGGCGAGAACGGCCTGCGTTTGTCGGGCGGCCAGCGCCAGCGCCTCGCCATCGCGCGCGCGATCCTGAAGAACGCCCCGCTGCTGATCCTGGATGAAGCGACCTC
>DASQGB010000061.1:0-4778 GCA_035632815.1 Burkholderiales bacterium
ATCCGCACGGCCATATCCGCTTCGAGGCGCCGGGCAAGACCTGGAACGTGATCCTCGCGCCGCCTTCGCGCATGGAGCGCCGCGGGCTGGAGAAGGGCATGCTCAAGCCCGGCGCGTCGGTGACCGTCGAGGGCTACGCCAACCGCGACAAGCCTGAGGAAATGCGCGCAGAACGCATCATCGTCGAGGGCAAGGTCATCGAGCTGAGATGACCGGCGCGGCGCCGGGCGCCATTGGCGCCCTCGAGGCTTCGGGCCTCGGGCAGGCGATGCGCCAGTGGCTGTGGCTTTACCCGTCGGTCGAGATCGTCCACATCACGGGCATCGCGCTGCTGTTCGGTTCGATCGCCGTCTTCGACCTGCGTCTGCTCGGTTTCTCGCGCGCCATCCCCGTGCGCCGTCTAGCGGCGCACGTGCTGCCCTGGACCGCGGCGGCCTTCGCGCTGATCATCCCAAGCGGCCTGATGATGTTCACCGCGCACGCAAGCGATTTCATCTCGAGCCCGGTCTTTATCCTGAAGATGTGCCTGATCATGCTAGCCGGCTTAAACGCGGCGCTGTTCCATGCGATTACCTTCCGCACTGCGGATGTCTGGGACTCGGACGAGATGCGCAAGCTGCCGCCGCCGCCTTCCGCGCGCGCCGCGGGAGCGATCTCGCTCGCGCTGTGGGTCTCGGTGATCGCCTGCGGGCGACTGCTCGCCTACTTCTAGAAGCCGATTCGCTGCTTGCGCGCGCCGCGCGAGTCGTGGATGTCGTCGGGCGAGAGCTCGCTGCGGCCGGCGATCTTGGCGTTGCCGAATGCCGAGTGCAGCGCGCGGCGCATTTCGCGCGGCGCGAGCGAGGCGAGCTTGTCCAGCGCCGGCTGCGAGGGCGCCTCGGGGAACTGGCGGCCCCAGTCGTGCGCGTTGCGGATCTCGGCGTAGATCGTCGCGGCGATGCGCGCCGAGCCTTCGGCATCGGGCGCTTCGATCTCGTATACGCTCAGCCGGTTGAGCAGCGGTTCGGGCACCAGCGATGCGTCGTTCGCGGTGGCCAGCCAGACCGCGCCCGAAGCGTCGATCGGCACCTCGACGAACTCGTCTACGAAGCGCGTCGCGGTGTTCACTTCGAGCAGCTCGTAGAGCGCGCCCAGCGGGTCGTACTGCCCGTCGCCGCTCGCCTTGTCCAGCTCGTCGACCACGATCACCGGATTGGCGTAGTCGCCGTTGAGGAAGGTGTCGAACACCTTGCCCGGCTTGGCGTTCTTCCACTGCGAGGAGGCGCCAGAGAGCACCCAGCCCGCAGTGAGCGAGCTCATCGGCACGAAGCCGAAGCCGGTGCCGAGCAGCTGCGCGATCTTGCGCGCGAAATGGGTCTTGCCGATTCCCGGCGCGCCGAGCAGCAGCATCGGCGGCAGCTCGACCGAGTCGCTGGAGTCGACGCACAGCGCGAGGTGCTTGCGGATGTCTTCCAGCACTGCGCTGAAATTGGGCAGCTCCTCGAAGAGGGCGCTCATGGCGGGCAGCGCGGAGGGCTTGACCGTGAAGCGCTGGCCGCCGAGGCGCACCATCTTCTCGTAGACCGCGCGCAGCGCCTCGCTCGCCCCGGGAGAAAGCTCCTGCAGGGCCTTCTCGACTTCAGCGACGTCGTAGACGTCCTTGAAGCCGGCTATCGGAATAGTGACGCTTGCCGACATATTGGTCACCTACCTTCCTTTTTTTTCGCCGGTATAGCTACCCCGAGTAAAAACCGTAGCATGATGCGCTCTACCTAGCAAACCCCGCGCCTGGCAGTCGGTGTTGCGGAGTGCCAATCCGGTAAAGTAGTCCATCATGACTACTAGAACGCCCGAGTCCTTCAACCGTTTCGGCTCCGGCTACCTGCCGCAGCTGCTGGGCGTGGAAATTCTCACCGTCTCAAAGGAAACGGTCGAAAGCCGACTCGCGGTGCGCCGCGAGGTGATGGCGCCCAACGGCTTCCTGCACGCGGCCACGGTGGTGGCGCTTGCCGACACCAGTTGCGGCTACGGCTGCGTCGCCAGCCTGCCGCAGGGGGCGAGCGGCTTCACCACCATCGAGCTGAAGGCCAACTTTCTCGGCACGGCGCGCGACGGCGCGATCCTCTGCCGCGCCACGCCGGTTCACCTCGGGCGTTCCACCCAGGTCTGGGATGCCGTCGTCACGGCCGAGGGCAGCGGCGCCAAGATCGCGCTGTTTCGCTGTACTCAGATGGTGCTGTGGTCCAAGTAGCCCTATTCACCAAAATGTGATTGAATCCCGGGCATGGCGCGCCGTTTCTTCGGCTTTTTCTTCTTTTTCTTTTATTTCCCCTGCCTGCTGGCGGAAGGGAACGGCTAAGCGCTAACCCACGAATCCCGAAAAAACCGCCAGCGCCGCAAGCCTGGCGGTTTTTTTTTGACCTGAGGCCATCATGACCCTGCCGATCGAAGAAAAAACCTCGCTGACCGATGACGAGCGCATCGAGAACATCGTCCCGCTGCCGCCGCCGGAGCACCTGATCCGCTTTTTTCCGATCCAGGGCACCCCGGTCGAGTCGCTGATCGCGGATACGCGCCGCAGGCTGCGCGAGATCCTGCATGGCCGTTCCGATCGGCTGCTGGTGGTGATCGGTCCCTGCTCGATCCACGACCCGCACGCGGCGCTGAAGTACGCTGAAAAACTGGCGGAGGAAAGAAAGCGTCATGCCGGCGAGCTCGAGATCCTGATGCGCGTCTATTTCGAGAAGCCGCGCACCACGGTGGGCTGGAAGGGTCTGATCAACGATCCCTACATGAACGAAAGCTTCCGCATCAACGAGGGGCTGCGCATCGCGCGCGATCTGCTCGTGCGCATCAACCAGGCCGGCGTTGCGGCGGGTTGCGAGTTCCTCGACGTGATCTCACCGCAGTACATCGGCGACCTGGTGTCCTGGGGGGCGATCGGGGCGCGCACTACCGAGAGCCAGGTGCACCGCGAGCTCGCTTCGGGGCTGTCGGCGCCCGTCGGATTCAAGAACGGCACCGACGGGAACGTCAGAATCGCGGTCGACGCGCTGCTCGCGGCGCGCCAGAAGCATCACTTCCTGTCGGTGCACAAGAGCGGCCAGGTGGCGATCGTCGAAACGCGCGGCAACGACGACTGCCACATCATCCTGCGCGGCGGAAAGCAGCCGAATTACGACGCGGCGAGCGTGCAGGCCGCGTGCGAGGAGCTCTCGCGCGCCAGGCTGCCCGAGCGGCTGATGATCGACTGCTCCCACGCCAACGCGGCCAAGCAGTTCCGCCGCCAGGTCGACGTCGCGGGCGACATCGCCGCGCAGCTCGCCGCCGGCGAGCGGCGCGTTGTCGGCGTGATGGTGGAATCGCACCTGGTCGAAGGCCGCCAGGAGCTGCAGGCCGGCAAGGCGCTGACCTTCGGTCAGAGCATCACCGACGCCTGCCTTGGCTGGGAGGACTCGGCAGCCCTCCTCGGGCGCCTCGGCGAGGCCGTCAAGAAGCGCCGCGAGCAGCGGCGGTAGGGATTCGGCATAATCCCCGCCGAGCGGCCCATGCCAGAACGCCCGCAACAGCTCGGCCACCTCGAGCCCGTCGGCGACGCGACCAAGTTCGCGAGCCAGATTCACGCGCTCATTCCCAAGTGCCGGCTGCTGGAAAATTTCCTGCCCGCCGAGGTGCAGCTGCTCGCGGATTTCATGGACGTCTACCGCGCCGAGCCTGGCGTCGAGATCATCCGCGAGGGCGATGGCGGCGATTTCATGCTGATGATCATCGAAGGCAAGGTCGAGGTGCACAAGCGCGATCGCTGGAACACGCCGCAGCTGCTGGCGGTAGTCGAGGCCGGCAGGACCCTCGGCGAGATGTCGATGATCGACGGCCAGGCCCGCTTCGCCACCTGCATCGCCGTCGAGCCGACCCTGATCGCCGTCCTCGACCGCGAAAACCTGGCGCGCATCATCGTCGAGCAGCCGCTGCTGGGCGCGAAAGTCCTGATGGAGCTGGTGCTCATGCTGTCCCAGCGCCTGCGCGCCACCAGCGGAAGGCTGCTGGGGCTGCTCGACGAGCAGTCGCACGGCGCCGCGCCGAATCTGTTGTAGGGTGTAAGGCCGGCCCGCCTGCGGGCGACTGACGAGGACCCATGCACGCCACCCTACCGCTGATGCGCCAGTTCGGCTTCCCGGCGATCGCGCGCCGGCGGTTGGAGACCCTGCAGGTCAATCTCGGCTACAAGTGCAACCAGAGCTGCCTGCACTGCCACGTCAATGCCGGGCCGACGCGCACCGAGATGATGTCGCGCGAGACGATTGGCGACGTCATCGCCTTTATTGGAATTTCTTCGATTAAGACCCTTGATATCACTGGCGGCGCCCCCGAGCTGCATGCGCATTTCCGCGACGTCGTGGTGCGGGCGCGGCAGCTCGGGGTTCACGTGATCGACCGCTGCAATCTCACGATTCTCGAGGAGCCGGGCCACGAGGACCTGGCCGGATTCCTGGCCACGCAGCGCGTCGAGATCATCGCCTCGCTGCCCTGCTATACCGAAGAGCTGGTCGACCGGCAGCGCGGCAAGGGCGTGTACGAGAAGAGCATCACGGCCCTGCAGCGGCTGAATGCGCTCGGCTACGGTCTTGCCGGCAGCGGCCTCGCGCTCCATCTGGTCTACAACCCCCAGGGGCCCTCGCTGCCGCCTCCCCAGGAGAAGCTCGAAGCCGACTACAAGCGGGTTCTTGGCGAGAGCTTCGGCATCGCGTTCAACGGCCTGTACACCCTCGCCAACATGCCGATCCAGCGTTTCGGCTCGA
>DASQGB010000062.1:0-1822 GCA_035632815.1 Burkholderiales bacterium
ACCTCGCGGTCGAAGAGCACGTAGCCCGATTCGATGCGCAGGCTGTCGGCGGCGGCCCAGCCGCATTCGCGCAGCCCCTCGCTGCGGCCAGCGTCGAGAAGCCGGTGGCGCAAGCCGGGAGCGTCGGCGGCTGGGACCAGCAGCTCGTAGCCGAGCTCTCCGCTGAAACCGAGTCTGGCGACCAGCATGGGGTTTTCTATGAAATGAAAGTACTTGAGAGCGGCAACGGCATCGGTGCCGATCAACCGGGCGAGGATGCGGGCGCTGGCGGGGCCCTGAAGGGCGAGGATGGCGTATTCGCCCGAGCGCTCGCGGCCGCCGTAGGTGCTCCGGCGGCCGGTGAAGAGCCAGAAGCGATCGCCATCCAGGCGCCACACGGTCGCGTCGATGAGAACGGCGCCGTCCTCCTTCAGCAGCAGCGTGTAGGCGATCTGACCGGGCGCGAGGGCGTCGAGATTGCGCGTTTGGAGGGATTGGAGTTCCGACTTCTTGTGGAACTCGTAAAGACCCATAAAAGAAAAATCGAACAGGCCCGCGGCGCGGCGGGTGGCGAGGTGTTCCTCGACCGCGCTCATAGCGTGCGCGCGAGAAGCAGGCCGCCGGTGACGACGCAGAGGGCGCCGGCGAGGCGGCGCAGAGCGCGGGCGCTGGCGATGTGGGCGAGGCGAACGCCCACGATAACGCCCAGGAGTTCGAAGATCGTTACCACTAAAGCAATCTGAAAATCGATAAAACCGTGGCGCAGGTTTTCGATCGAGCCGGAAGTCGCCGCCACGATCTGCAGCACCTGGCTGGTGGCGACGGCGGTGAGGGGCGCGTAGCGCAGGATCACCATCAGCGGCACGGAGAAGAGCGGCCCGCCCGCGCCTGAGAACCCCGAGCCAAAGCCCGACGCGGCGCCCACAGAGGCGAGAAGCGTTTGCTCGCGCCATCCTCGGCCGTCGCGATATTGCGGAGAAATCTTAATTGGAACCAAAACGTAAACGCCAGCGGCGATGATGACCAAGGCAATGACGATGGCGAGCGGCCGGGCGTCGATGACTGCCGCCAGCGCGGCTCCGAAAAATCCGAAGACGAGCGCGGCTGCGCAAACTGGGATGGAGATGCGCCAGTCGATGCTGCGGCGCCGCTGGTAGAGCCAGGTGCCGAGGATGCCGGTGAAGAGGAAGGTGAAGAGGGAGGTCGCCGCGGCCTGGTGGATGCTCAAGCCCCCGAAGAGCGCGAGGAAGGAGACCATCAGCACGCCGCCGACGCCGACGGTGCCGATCAGCAGGCCGACGAATGCGGCGACCGCCGCGAGAAGGATGTCAGAGCTCAGCCGGCGGCGAAGGCGACCAGCTCGCTCGTCAGCAGCACGGCGAGCTTCTTCATGAGCGCGTAGCCGAGCCCCGGGTCGCTCTCCATCAGTCCCATGAGCGCGCCGCCGTCGATGGCGACGACCTCGCAGGGGGTCAGGCAGTACGCGGTGGCGATGCGCCGCGCATGGCCTTCGACCAGCGGCGCCCAGCCGAACACGTCGCCGCGGCGGATGATGTCGCCGGCCGCGGTATCGCGCTTGCCCAGGCCCAGTGTGAACCGCACCATGCCGTCGGCGAGCACGTAGAAGTCGTCCACCGCGTCGCCGACGGTGTAGATGCGCGTGTCGGCGGGAAACGAGCGCGAGCGGCCGAGCGCCGCGACGCGCTCGAGCTGCGCCTTGGACAGGCCGGAGAAGAACCGCGCCTGTCCTAGGACGCGCGCGGCGTCAACCGGTTTTTCTCTGTTTTCCAACAATTTGCTTGAACTTCGCGAGCTCGTCTTCCTTCATGAAGACGGTGTGCTC
>DASQGB010000063.1:0-3701 GCA_035632815.1 Burkholderiales bacterium
GACGAAAATAGGCGACAGCGCGATGCAGGTCGCGCCGGCAAGCAGGGCGGGAAGCGCGGGCCGCACAGCCCGCCGATGTTACGTCGGTTACTTGAGGTCGTTCCAGCGCTTCATCGCGGCGTCGTGGCGCTTGCGGGCGAGTTCGACTTCCTGCTCGAGCTGCGCCTGGCGCACGAAGTAGTTCTCCGACGGGCGGCTGCCGCCGGCTGCGCTGCCCTGACGCTCGCCGGGCATCGATTCGACGCCCTGATCGCGGCGCGCCTCGGCTTCGCGCAGCGCCAGCGTGGCGGCGCGCGCCTCCTCGTACGCCTGGTCCAGCTCCGCGCTGCGGTTCTGCGCCGTGGCGGTCGTCGCCACGAGTAGCGAAAGTGCAAGCAGCAGGGGTCTCATGGGGTCCTTTCCGGTAGAATTTTTTGACATGCCGGAGCCGCGTTTCGTTCACCTGAGAGTTCATAGCGAGTACTCGGTTAGCGACGGCCTCGTGCGCATCGACGATGCGGTGCAGCGCGCCGCCGCCGACGGCATGCCGGCCCTGGCGCTGACCGACGCCGGCAACCTGTTCGGCATGGTGAAGTTCTATGGCGCCGCGCGCGCCACCGGGGTCAAACCCGTCGTCGGGGCCGATTGCTGGCTGCAGAACGACGCGGACCCCGACAAGCCGTCGCGCCTGCTGCTGTTATGCGCCTCCCGCTCCGGTTATCTGCGGCTCTGCGAGCTGCTGTCGCGCGCCTGGCTGCGCAATCAGCGGCGCGGCCGGGCCGAGATCGATTCCAAGTGGCTGGTGGAGCTGGGGACCGAGGGCCTCATCGCGCTCTCGGGCGGCGCCGGCGGCGACGTCGGCCAGGCGCTGATGAGCGATCATCCCGACGCGGCCGACCGCCAGGCGCAGGCCTGGGCGGGGCTCTTCCCCGGGCGCTACTACGTCGAGCTGCAACGCGCGGGCCAGCCCAACGGCGAGGCGCTGCTGTCGCGTTCGGTCGCGCTCGCCACGCGCGTGCGGCTGCCGGTGGTGGCGACGCATCCGGTGCAGTTTCTCGACCCGGGCGATTTCAAGGCGCACGAGGCGCGCGTCTGCATCGCGCAGGGTTATGTGCTGGGCGACCAGCGCCGGCCGAAGTTGTTTACCCCCGAGCAGTACTTCAAGAGCCAGGAGCAGATGGCGCGCCTGTTCTCCGACATTCCGCAGGCACTGGAGAATTCGGTCGAGATCGCGCGCCGCTGCAACCTCGCGATCGAGCTCGGCAAGAGCCGCCTGCCGGCGTTTCCCACGCCGGTCGGGGTGACGATCGACGATTACCTTCGCCAGCAGGCGCAGGCGGGTCTCGCGCGCCGGATCGAGAAACTTGGCCTCGCCGAGGGGGACGCCGCGGGCTATCGCGATCGGCTGGAGTTCGAGATCCGCACCATCATCCAGATGGGCTTCGCGGGTTACTTCCTGATCGTGGCGGATTTCATCAACTGGGCGAGGTCGCACGGCGTCCCCGTCGGCCCGGGCCGCGGCTCGGGCGCCGGGTCGCTGGTTGCGTACTCGCTCGGCATCACCGACCTCGACCCGCTGCGCTACGACCTGCTGTTCGAGCGCTTCCTCAATCCGGAGCGCGTCTCGATGCCGGACTTCGACATCGACTTTTGCCAGGATGGGCGCGACCGGGTCATCGACTACGTACGGCGCAAGTACGGCGAGGAAAGCGTCTCGCAAATCGCCACCTTCGGCACCATGGCGGCGCGCGCGGTGGTGCGCGACGTCGGGCGCGTGCTCGATCTGGGCTACAACTTCTGCGACCAGCTCGCAAAGCTGATTCCGGTGCAGCCGGGGAAGACCATCACGCTGCGCATGGCGAAGGAAATGGAGCCGCTGCTCGCCGAGCGCGAGCGCAAGGAAGACGAGGTGAAGCAGCTGCTCGAGCTGGGCGAGAAGCTCGAAGGCCTGGTGCGCAACGTCGGCATGCATGCCGGCGGCGTGCTGATCGCCCCTGGACGCCTCACCGACTACTGTCCGCTTTACGCCGCGGAAGGCACCGCGAATGTCATCTCGCAGCTCGACAAGGACGACGTCGAGGCGGTCGGCCTGGTGAAGTTCGACTTCCTCGGCCTGACTACTCTCACCGTCCTCGACTGGGCGGAGCGCTACGTGCGCAGCCTGGGCGACGCGGGCTTTTCCCTGGAAACGATTTCCCTGGATGACGCGGATACCTACAAGCTGCTCGCGTCAGGCAATACCACCGCCGTGTTCCAGCTGGAATCGCGCGGCATGCGCGACCTGATCAAGCGCGCGCGCCCCGATCGCTTCGAGGACGTAATCGCGCTCGTCGCCCTGTATCGCCCGGGCCCGATGGACCTGATCCCGGATTTCATCGCGAGAAAGCACGGCCAGCAGCGCGTCGACTACCTCGATGCCCGGCTTCAGCCGATCCTCGGTCCCACCTACGGGATCATGGTCTACCAGGAACAGGTAATGCAGATCGCGCAGGTGATGGGCGGCTACACGCTGGGCGGCGCTGACCTGCTGCGCCGCGCGATGGGCAAGAAAAAGCCCGAGGAGATGGCGCTGCAGCGCGATGTCTTCGTCGCCGGCGCGCAGCAGAACGGCCTCGCGCGCTCCAAGGCGACCCAGCTGTTCGACCTGATGGAAAAGTTCGCCGGCTACGGCTTCAACAAGTCGCACGCCGCCGCTTACGCGCTGCTCGCCTATCAGACCGCGTACATGAAGACGCACCACGCGTCGGCGTTCATCGCGGCGAACCTGTCCGCAGTGATGGACGACACCGACAAGGTGCGCCAGTTCTACGAGGACGGCGTGGCGAACGGCATTGGCATCCTGCCGCCCGATGTCAATGTCTCCGCATACCGCTTCGTGCCGATCGATCGGCGCACCATCCGCTACGGGCTCGGCGCGATACGCGGCACCGGCGAATCGGCCATCAGCGCCGTGCTGGAAGCGCGCAAGCAGGCGCCATTCGCCGACCTGTACGATTTCTGCAGCCGGGTGGACAAGCGCATCGTCAACCGGCGCGTGGTCGAAGCGCTGGTTCGCGCGGGCGCCTTCGATGCGCTCGAGCCCAACCGGGCGAGGCTGCTTGCGTCGGTCGGCCGGGCGCTCGAGGCGGCCGAGCAGGCCGAGCGCGCGGCCGCGCAATCGAGCCTGTTCGGCGAGGCCGAAGCGCCGCGCGGCGGCGCGTCCGCCTTCGCCGAGGCAGCGCCTTGGGATTTGCGCCAGACGCTGCTGGAGGAGAAAGCTGCACTGGGCTTCTACCTGTCGGGCCATCTGTTTTCGGTCTACGAGCGCGAGCTGGCGGGGTTCCCGCGCAGCATGCTCGCCAAGCTTGTTCCCGGCGAGCGCGTGTGGATGGCGGGGATCGTGGTCTCGGCGCGCACGCAGATGACGCGCCGCGGCCGCATGATGGTCGTGATGCTCGACGACGGCACGGCGCAGGTGGAGATCTCGGTATTCAACGAGATGTTCGAGAAGCACCGCGAGAAGCTGAAGGAGGACGCGCTGCTGGTCGTCTCCGGCAAGGTGCAGAACGACGAGTTTTCCGGCGGCCTGCGGGTCGGCGCCGACGAGCTGCTCGACCTCGCTGCGCTGCGCGGCCGCTATGCGGCCCGGCTGCGCATCGCGATGAACGGCGAGGCCGACGCGAAGCGCCTGCAGCAGGTGCTCGCGCCGTATCGGGCGTCGGGCAGCGGTGCCTGCCAGGTCA
>DASQGB010000064.1:0-6272 GCA_035632815.1 Burkholderiales bacterium
CGGCGAGAGCAGGATCTCGTCGATGCGCAGTCCCCAGCCGCGCTGGAACCCCATCAGGCGATAGTCCCACCAGCTGAACTGCTTCTCGGGCTGCTCGAACAGGCGAAAGGCGTCGGCGAAGCCGAGCTCCAGCAGCCGCCGGAATGCGCCGCGCTCCGGCTCGGAAACGTGGATCTGGCCTTCCCAGCGCTTGGGGTCGTGCACGTCGCGGTCTTCGGGCGCCACGTTGAAGTCGCCCAGCACTGCAAGCTGGGGGTGGGTTTGGAGTTCTTTTCGTAACCAAGAAGCCAAGGCAGCGTACCAGCGCAGCTTGTACGCGTACTTGTCGGATTCGAGCGACTGGCCATTCGGCGCGTAGATGGAAATGACCCGCACGCCGTTTACCGTGGCCGCGATTACGCGCTTAGGGTCGTCGGGAAAATCCGGAATGCCATGCTGCACCTCGCCGAGCTCCGAGCGGGCGAGGATGGCGACGCCGTTGTACGCCTTCTGGCCGCAGTAGACGGCGCGGTAGCCGGCCGCCTGCAGCTCGCGCGCGGGGAAGTTCGCGTCCTCGGTCTTGGTTTCCTGCAGGCACATCGCGTCCGGACGCGCTTTCGCCAGCCAGTCGAGCAGGTGAGGCAGGCGTACCTTGAGCGAGTTGACGTTCCAGGTCGCGAGCCGCATCAATCAGGCGGCGGTCATGCCGTTGTGGCGCAGCAGCGCGTCCACGGTCGGATCGCGTCCGCGGAAGGCGCGGAATGATTCCGCCGCGGGGCGGCTGCCGCCCACCGCGAGGACTTCATCGCGGAACTTGCGCCCCGCCGACGGATCCAGCACGCCGCGTTCCTCGAACAGGCTGTACGCGTCCGCCGAGAGCACTTCGGCCCATTTGTAGCTGTAGTAACCGGCGGCATAGCCCCCGGCGAAGATGTGCGAGAAGTTGTTCGGGAAGCGGTTGTACGCAGGAGGCCGAAGCACCGCAATGCTTTCTCGGATTTCATCCAATAGTTGAAGGGCAGTGCGACCCGAGGCGGGGTCGAAGTCGGTGTGCAGCCGCATGTCGAACACCGAGAACTCGATCTGGCGCAGCATCGCCAGGCCGCTCTGAAAGTTTTTCGCTGCGAGCATCTTGTCGAACAGCGCGCGGGGCAGCGGCGCACCCGTATCGACGTGGCGGGTCATGTGGCGCAGCACGTCCCACTCCCAGCAGAAGTTCTCGTGGAACTGGCTGGGAAGCTCGACCGCGTCCCACTCCACCCCGCTGATGCCCGAGACCGCCAGATCCTCCACCCGGGTCAGCAGATGGTGCAGGCCGTGGCCGAACTCGTGGAACAGCGTGAGCACGTCGTCGTGCGTGAACAGCGCCGGCTTGCCGCCCACCGGCCCGGAGAAATTGCAGTTGAGGTACGCGACCGGCGTCTGGACGGACTCGCCCTTGCGCCGCCGGCTGATCGCGCTGTCCATCCACGCGCCGCCGCGCTTCGTATCCCGCGCATAGAGATCCAGGTAGAACTGCCCCACGAGGCCCCCGGCTGCATCGCGCACCGCGTAGAAGCGCACGTCCTCGTGCCAGGCGGGCGCCTGCGCCGGAGAGATCTTGATCTGGTAGAGCGTCTCGGCGACGCGGAAAAGTCCCTGCAGGACCACGTCCTCGGGGAAGTACTGCTTCACTTCCGTGTCCGAGAACGCATAGCGCTTCAGCCGCAGCTTCTCCGACGCATAGGCCACGTCCCAGGCCTCGAGCTGGTCGAGGCCGAGCTCGGACCTTGCGAACGCGCGCAGCTCCGCAACGTCCTTCTCTGCGAAGGCGCGCGCGCGCGCGGCGAGCTCCTCCAGGAAGGCGAGCACCTGGGCGGGGGATTCGGCCATCTTCGGCACCAGCGAGTACTCGGCGTAGTTCGCAAAGCCCAGAAGGCGCACCTGCTCGCGGCGCAGCTCGATGATGCGCGCGATCAGCGGGGTGTTGTCCCACTCGGGCTTGCCGAACTCGGAGGCGCGCGTGACGCTTTCGCGGTACATGGTCTCGCGCAGCGAACGGTCCTGCGCGTACTGCATGACGGGCAGGTACGACGGCGCGTGCAAGGTGAATTTCCAGCCGCTCTTGCCGTCTTTCTGCGCTGCTTCGCGGGCCGCGGCGAGCTCGTCCTGCGGGATGCCCGCGATCCTGCCCTCGTCGACGACGATCGAATAGGCCTTCGTCGCATCGAGGATGTTCTCGGAGAACTTCGCGTACAGGCGCGCCAGCTCCTCCTCGATCTGGGCATAGCGGGGCTTCTTCTGCGCGGGCAGCTCGGCGCCGCTGAGGCGGAAATCCCGCAAGGCGTTCTCGACGATCTTCTTCCTCGCCGGGGACAGGGTCGCGTAGCCCGAGGAGCGGCTCAGCTCCTTGTATTTCTCGAACAGGCGCTGGTTTTGCCCGAGCTCGGTCCAGTACTCGGTGATCCTCGGCAGGCTGGCGTTATAGGCGGCGCGCAGCTCGAGGCTGTCGAGCACGGCGTGCAGGTGCGCCACCTGTCCCCAGGCGCGCCCAATCCGCTCGTTCGCGTCCTCGAGGGGGGTGACGAATGCTTCCCAGGTGGGAGGTTCCTTGGTGACGGCATCAATTGTGGCCCGGCCCTCTTTCAGCAACTGATCCACAGCGGGCCCGACGTGCTCCGGCTGCAGCTCCGAAAAGCGGGGCAGTCCAGAAAAATCAAGCAGGGGATTGGTCATTTGTGGAGGCGGCATCTATGCAATTTTCCAGCAGCATGGCGATGGTCATCGGGCCGACCCCGCCGGGCACCGGCGTGATCCAGCCCGCGACGGCTTTTACGGCTTCGAAGTCGACGTCGCCGGCGAGCGTGCCGTCCGCGAGGCGATTCACGCCGACATCAATCACGCAGGCGCCGGGTTTGACCATCGCGGCGCTCACCAGTTTCGCTCGTCCGGCCGCTGCGACCAGGATGTCGGCCTGCCGCGTGATTTCCGCAAGATTCCTCGATTTCGAGTGACAGATGGTGACGCTCGCGTCCTTTTGCAAGAGCAGCAGCGCGAGCGGCTTGCCTACGATGGTGGAGCGGCCGATGACGACGGCCCGGCTGCCTGCGAGCGCTACGCCCGCGTGCTCGAGCAGCCGCATCACGCCGGCCGGGGTGCAGGGCACGCGCTTCGGCTGCCCGGCGAGCAGCGCGCCGAGGCTCTCGACCCCGAAGCCGTCGACGTCCTTGGCCGGGGCGATGGCGCCGAGCACGCGCGCTGCATCCACGTGTCGCGGCAGCGGGAGCTGAACCAGGATGCCGTGGACTGCGCTGTCCGAGTTAAGGGCCCGCACGCGCTCGACTAGTGCGTTTTCCGTCACGGTGGAGGGAAATTTGCAGCGGATCGACCGGATCCCGGTTTCCTCGCAGGCGCGCACCTTGTTCCGGACGTAGACGTGCGATGCCGCGTCTTCGCCGGCGAGGATGACCGCCAGGCCGGGCCGGATGCCGCGCTGCGCAAGATGCGCCACCCGTTGCTTGACGTCCGCGCGCACCCGAGCGGCGAGCGATTTTCCGTCGAGGATCTGCGCTGCCATGGGGGGCCGCAGTCTAACACTGAGGTTAAGGCCGCTGTTGGCCTCCACTTGAGCATGTAAGGTCCCCGTATTAAGCTTGGGCCGGACCCCCCCGCAGCAAACACACCGGAAGAGAACCGCCATGTCTGCCGTTCCGCAACTGCCTGCCGCCAACGATCCTGACGCGCTTGAAACGCAGGAGTGGCTCGACGCACTCGAGGCGCTGATCGAGCACGAAGGTCCCGGGCGCGCGCATTTCCTGCTCGAGAAGCTGATCGACAAGGCGCGCCGCTCCGGCGCCAACATTCCGTTCTCGGCCAACACGGCTTACATCAACACCATTCCGCCGCACCTGGAGGAGCGCTCGCCCGGCGACGTCCCGCTCGAGGAGCGCATTCGCTCGATCTGCCGCTGGAACGCCATGGTGATGGTGGTGCGCGCGAACAAGAACGACGACGAGCTGGGCGGCCACATCGCGAGCTTCGCCTCCGTGGGAACGCTGTTCGGCACCGGCCAGCAGCACTTCTGGCGCGCGCCGCACGACGGGCACGGCGGCGACCTGGTGTACTTCCAGGGGCATTCCTCGCCCGGCGTCTACGCGCGCTCGCTGATGGAAGGCCGCTTGCCGCAGGAGCGGCTGCTCAACTTCCGCCGCGAGGTCGACGGCAAAGGAGTGTCGTCGTACCCGCACCCCTGGCTGATGCCGGATTACTGGCAGTTTCCGACCGTGTCGATGGGTCTGGGGCCGATCCAGGCGATCTACATGGCGCGCTATCTCAAGTACCTCGAGGCGCGCGGCATCGCTCAGACCGGCAACCGCAAGGTGTGGGTGTTCTGCGGTGATGGCGAGATGGACGAGCCCGAATCGCTCGGCGCCATCGGCCTCGCGTCGCGCGAGAAGCTCGACAACCTGGTGTTCGTCGTCAACTGCAACCTGCAGCGCCTGGACGGGCCGGTGCGCGGCAACGGCAAGATCATCCAGGAGCTGGAAGGCGATTTCCGCGGCGCCGGCTGGAACGTGATCAAGGTGATCTGGGGTTCCTATTGGGATCCGCTGCTCGCCAAGGACAAGGACGGCGTCCTGCAGAAGATCATGGAGGAAACGGTCGACGGCGAGTACCAGAACTACAAGGCCAACGACGGCGCCTTCGTGCGCAAGCATTTCTTCGGCAAGCATCCGAAGGCGCTCGAGATGGTCGCCAACATGTCCGACGCGGACATCTGGCGCCTGAACCGCGGCGGCCACGATCCGCACAAGGTGTACGCGGCGTATGCCGCGGCGGCAAAGCACAAAGGCCAGCCGACGGTGGTCCTCGCCAAGACGATCAAAGGAGAAGGACTCGGCAAGCAGGGCCAGGCGAAGAACCCGACCCATCAGCTGAAAAAGGTCGACATCGAGACCATCAAGGAGATGCGCGATCGCTTCAACATTCCGATTGCCGACGACAAGCTCGACGAGCTGCCTTTCTATATTCCGCCGGCGGACGCGCCGGAAATGAAGTACCTGCACGCGCGGCGCAAGGCGCTCGGCGGCTACCTGCCCCAGCGCCGCAGGAAGGCCGACAAGGCGCCGGCGGTGCCTGCGCTGGCTGCTTTTGAACAGATACTCAAAGGGTCCGGGGAAGGGCGGGAGATCTCGACGACCATGGCGTTCGTGCGCGTCCTCACGGCGCTGGTGCGCGACAAGGAGATCGGCAGGCGCATCGTGCCGATCGTCCCCGACGAGGCGCGCACCTTCGGCATGGAAGGCATGTTCCGCCAGCTCGGCATCTTCGCCGCCGAGGGCCAGAAGTACGACCCGGTGGACAAGGACCAGGTGATGTTCTACCGCGAGGACAAGCAGGGCCAGATCCTCGAGGAAGGCATCAACGAGGCGGGCGCCTTCTCCTCGTGGATCGCCGCCGCGACGTCATACAGCCACTCGAACGAAGTGACGGTGCCGTTCTACATCTTCTACTCGATGTTCGGCTTCCAGCGGGTGGGCGACCTCGCCTGGGCCGCGGCCGACCAGCGCTGCCGCGGCTTCCTGCTCGGCGCCACGGCCGGCCGCACGACGCTGAACGGCGAGGGCCTGCAGCACGAGGACGGCCACTCGCACCTGCTGTCCTCGGTGGTGCCCAACTGCATCTCCTACGATCCGACCTACGGCTACGAGGTGGCGGTGATCGTGCACGACGGCCTGCGCCGCATGGTGACCAACCAGGAGGATGTCTTCTATTACCTCACCCTGATGAACGAGAACTACGAGCATCCGGCGATGCCGCAGGGTGTCGAGCAGGGCATCCTCAAGGGAATGTATTTGATAAGAGACTCGAAAATAAAAAACAAGCCGCGCGTGCAACTGCTCGGCTCCGGCACCATCCTGCGCGAAGTGCTGGCCGCCGCCGAGCTGCTCGAGTCCGACTGGGGCGTCGCGGCCGACGTGTGGAGCGCCACCAGCTTCACCGAGCTGCGGCGCGACGGCCTGGCGGCCGAGCGCTGGAACCTGCTGCACCCGGAGGCAAAGCCCCGCATCCCTTATGTGACCGAGGTTTTGCAGAAACGACCCGCCGGAGCCGTGGTCGCGGCGAGCGATTACATGAAGACCTTCGCCGACCAGATCCGGCCGTTCATTCCGAAGGAGCGGACCTATCGCGTGCTGGGCACCGACGGCTTCGGGCGCTCCGACTCGCGCGCCAGGCTGCGCCATTTCTTCGAGGTCAACCACTGCTTCGTGGTGCTTGCCGCGCTCAAGGCGCTCGCCGAGCAGGGCGAAGGC
>DASQGB010000065.1:0-1888 GCA_035632815.1 Burkholderiales bacterium
AGCAGGGCAGGGCAGGCAGACATCGCCGGGATACTGGTAAAGAATAAAAGACTAATAAGGTAGCGGCGCATTCGGCTTCAGCGGCTGCAGCGCGGCGCGAAAATCCTTCTTGATGCGCTCCAGCGCGGCTGTGTTGTCGGCTTCGAAGCGGATGACGATCACTGGGGTCGTGTTGGAGGCGCGGGCGAGGCCAAAACCGTCAGCATACTCCACGCGCACGCCGTCGATGGTGAGCACGCGCTCGGCGCCGGGGAAGGGCTGGGAGGCCTGGAGCTTGGCGACGAGGGCGTGCGGCTCGCCTTCTTCCAGCGCCCAGTGGATCTCTGGCGTGGAGGGCGCATTGGGAAGGTTCTTCAGCGCTGCGTTCGCGTCGGGTTCTTTCGACAGGACTTCCAGCAGCCTGGCGCCCCCGTACAGCGCATCGTCGAAGCCGTACCAGCGCTCCTTGAAGAAGGTATGCCCCGACATCTCGCCGGCGAGCAGCGCGCCGGTCTCCTTGAGCTTCGCCTTGATGAGCGAGTGGCCGGTCTTCCAGATGAGAGGCCTGCCGCCGTGGCGCTCGATCCAGGGCGCGAGCAGCCGCGTGCTTTTCACGTCGTAGATGATCTGCGCCCCGGGATTGCGCGAGAGCACGTCCTTGGCGAGCAGCATCAGCTGGCGGTCGGCGAAGATGATCTCGCCGTCCTTGGTGACCAGGCCCAGCCGGTCGCCGTCGCCGTCGAATGCGATGCCGAGCTCTGCATCACCGGACTTCAATCTGTCTGCCAGATCAACCAGATTCTTGGGCTGCGAGGGATCGGGATGATGATTCGGAAAGCGCCCGTCGACTTCGCAGTACAGCTCCTCGACCTCGCAGCCGAGCTCCCGGTACAGGCGCGGCGCCAGCATGCCGGCGACGCCGTTGCCGCAGTCGATGGCGATGCGCATCTTGCGCGCGAGCCGCACGTCGGAGGCGATGCGCTCTACATAGGCGTCGAGTACGCTGGCCGTGCTCCTATTTCCTTTTCCATTCTGGAATTCCTGGTTTTCAATCCTCCTGCCCAATTCCTGGATTTCCTCGCCGTACAGGGTCGACCCCGCTACCACCATCTTGAGGCCGTTATAGTCCGGCGGATTGTGGCTGCCGGTCACGGCGACGCAGCTGCCGCAACCCAGATGGTGGGCGGCGAAATAGATTACCGGCGTCGGCGCCATGCCGATGTCGATGACATGGGCGCCGGCCGAGGCGAGACCCTCGGCCAGGGCGCCGGTCAACTCGGGTCCGGAAAGCCGGCCATCGCGGCCCACAGCGAAGGTCGGCGCGCCGCGCTCGCGCCCGAGGTTTCCCAGGGCGCGGCCGATGTCGCGCACGACCGCCGGCGTCAGCGTGCGGCCGACGATGCCGCGGATGTCGTAGGTGCGAAAGATTTCGGCTGGAACGCTCAAGGGTTCAGGAACTCGAAAAGGTGTCTGGGAAGCCAGTCATGGCTGCCGGGAAAGGGCGCGGCGAGGAATCCGGCGTGGCCTCCGGTGCGGGGAAATTCTAGCACCACGCATGGCGCGGCCTTTTGCGCGGCCTTGAGCAGGTCCTGCTCCGGAAGGAAGGGGTCGTTGCGCGCGTTGAGGACCAGCGTCGGCACGCGAATGTGCTCCAAGTAGGGCGCGCAGGCCGCGCTCGTCCAGTAGTGATCGGTGTCGCGAAAGCCGTGCAGCGGCGCCGTGACCAGGTTGTCGAACTCGCGGAAGGTGCGCGCGGCGCGGACCTTGCCCTTATCGTACAGGTCCGGAAACAGCGCCAGCTTGGCGAGCGACTTCGGTTTCAGGCTGGAGAGGAAGTGGCGCGTATACACGAAGCGGTTCAGGCCGCGGTCGAGCGCGTTGCCGGAGGCGCCGAGGTCGAGCGGCGCCG
>DASQGB010000066.1:0-11032 GCA_035632815.1 Burkholderiales bacterium
CAGGCCGTATTGCTGGTCGCGCACCTGGCTGACGCGGCGCATCACCCGGCTGAGGGGCACCCCGATCATGACCAGCGTGTGCGAAGCGAGCATCACGCCGGACTCGAACGCCTCGGGCACCACCTCGGTCGCTCCGGCCGCGGTGAGCCGCTCGATGTCGCTCTCGTCGCGCGCCCGCACGATGACCGGCGCCGAAGAGTTCAGCGAGTGGATGTGCGCGAGAACCCGCAGCGCGGCAGCGACGTCCGCGAAGGTGATGACGACCGCCGCAGCACGCCCGATGCCGGCCGCCAGCAGCGACTCGCGCCGCACGCTGTCGGCGAACACCACGGCCTCGCCGGCCTGCGCCGCCTCGCGCACCCGCTCGGGGTCCAGATCGAGCGCGACGTAGCGCACGTTCTCGGCATCGAGCAGCCGCGCCAGGCGCTGGCCGTTGCGGCCGTAGCCGAGGATGATGACGTGCCGCTCGACGCCGATCGATTGCGCGGCGACGCGGTGCAGCTCGAGTGAACGCAGCATCCACTCCGAGCGCGAAAAGCGCAGCACGATGCGGTCGCTCGCCGCGATCAGGAAGGGCGTGGCCAGCATCGAAAGAATCATGGCGGCGAGCAGGCTCTGCAGCAGCTCGGGCGAAACCACGCCGGCCGCGCCGGCGAGGGGCAGCAGCACGAAGCCGAACTCGCCGCCTTGCGCGAGCGCGAGAGCGACGCGCAGCGCGGTCCCGCCCGGGCTGCCGAATGCCCGCGACAGCAGGGCGATGAGCGCGAGCTTGGCCCCCACCAGCAGCACGAACAGCAGCAGCACGAGCCGGAACTCGGCGAGCATCAGCCGCAGGTCCAGCATCATTCCCACGGTGACGAAAAACAGCCCGAGCAGCACGTCGCGGAACGGCTTGATGTCCTCCTCGACCTGGAAGCGGTACTCGGTTTCGGAGATCAGCATGCCGGCGAGGAACGCACCGAGCACCAGCGACAGCCCCGCCAGGCCGGTGAGAAACGCGAGCAGCAGCGTGATCAGCAGGACATTGAGCACGAAAAGCTCGTTCGAGCGCCGGCGCGCGACCGCCCCCAGCCACGCGCGCATCACGCGCGGCCCGCCGATGATCACCACGGCGAGCGCCGCCGCCGCCTTGGCGAGCGCCAGCGCCACCGCGATGCCGATCGCGTCGGCCGGCTGGCCGAGCGCCGGGATCAGCACCAGCAGCGGCACCACCGCGAGGTCCTGGAACAGCAGCACGCCGATCACCTCGCGGCCGTGCGCGCTGTCCAGCTCGCCGCGCTCGGTGAGCAGCTTCGACACGATCGCGGTCGACGACATGGCCGCGATCCCGCCCAGGGCGACACCGGTCTGCCAGGAGCCGCCGGCGATGAGCACCGCCGCGACCACCAAGCCGATGGTCGAGCCGACCTGCGCCATGCCCAGGCCGAACACCACGCGGCGCATCGAGCGCAGCTTGCCGAGGCTGAACTCCAGGCCGATCGAGAACATCAGGAACACCACGCCGAACTCGGCGAGCACCTGGGTCTCCTCCCGGTCGGATACCAGCCCTGCGCCGTGTGGCCCGAGCGCCAGGCCGGTGACGAGATAGCCGATCATCGGCGGCAGCCGCAGCGTCCGGCACAGCGCCACCGCGAGCACGGCGCTCGCCAGCAGCACCAGCACCGATTGCAGCGAGACGATGGCGTGATCCATTGGGCTATACTCTTTTCCGAATGATAAAGGCAGCCCCGCAGACGAAACATACCAGCGCCAAGCAGCCAAGCGGCCGCGGCGCGCTCGAGCTCGCGCGCCGCGTGCTCGCCATCGAGGCCGACGCGGTGCGCGCCCTGGCAGAGCGCATCGACGAGCGCTTTCTCGCCGCCATCGACCTGATCCGCAACCGCAGCGGGCGCGTCGTGGTGAGCGGCATCGGCAAGTCCGGCCACATCGCGCGCAAGATCGCCTCGACGCTTTCCAGCACCGGCACGCCGGCGTACTTCGTGCACCCGGCCGAGGCGAGCCACGGCGATCTCGGCATGATCGAGAGCGGCGATGTATTCATCGCCATTTCCTATTCCGGGTCGAGCGCCGAGCTGCTCGAGATCGTGCCGCTGGTGAAGCGGCGCGGCGCGAAGCTGATCGCCATGACCGGGCGCGCCGATTCCGCCCTGGCGCGCGAAGCCGACGTGCTGCTCGACGCGAAAGTCGAGCAGGAGGCCTGCCCGCACAACCTCGCCCCGACGGCGAGCACCACCGCGGCGCTGGCGCTCGGCGACGCGCTCGCCGTCGCCCTGCTCGACGCGCGCGGCTTCTCGGCCGACGATTTCGCGCGCAGCCACCCGCGCGGCAACCTGCCGCGCCAGGCGCTGGTGCATGTCGCCGACGTGATGCGCCGGGGAGACGATCTGCCCGCGGTGAAGTGCGGCGTGCCGGCGATGAAGGCCGTGATCGAGATGTCGCGCTGCCGGATGGGCATGACCGCGGTGGTGGACCCGGCGCGCGGCGTGCGCGGCATCTTCACCGACGGCGATCTGCGCCGCGCGCTCGAGAAGGGCCTGGACCTTGCCGCGAGCGGCGTAGACCAGGTGATGACGGCGGGACCGAAGACCATCCGGCCCGAGGCGCTGGCGGTCGAGGCCGTGCAGCTGATGGAGCAGCACAAGGTGAACCAGCTCCTGGTGGTCGACGCAGGCGGCGCCCTGGTGGGCGCGCTCAACATGCACGACCTGTTCCGCGCAAAAGTCATCTGAATATTTCCTCCGACGTGCTGGAAAGAGCGCGGCGCATCCGGCTCATGATCTTCGACGTCGACGGGGTGCTCACCGACGGCACGTTGTGGTACGGCCCCGGTGGCGAGGAGCTCAAGGCATTCCACGCCTTTGACGGGCACGGCATCAAGATGCTGGCCGCGAGCGGCGTCGCCTGCGCGCTGCTCTCGGGCCGCCGCTCGGCAGCCGTGACGGCGCGGGCCGCCGAGCTCGGCATCCCGCATGTGCTGCAGGGCGTCGAGAGGAAGCGCGATGGTTTCGAAACTCTGCTCGCGCAGCTCGGGCTGAAGGTCGAGCACACCGGCTATATGGCAGACGAGCTGGTCGACCTGCCGGTGCTCACGCGCTGCGGCTTCGCCTGCGCGCCGGCGCAGGCGCCGGACGCGGTGCGGCGGCGCGTGCACTACGTCGCGGCGGCGCCGGCCGGCCGCGGCGCCGCGCGCGAGGTCTGCGAGCTGGTGATGCGCGCCCAGGGCAGCCTCGAGCGGGCGCTGCAGGAATATCTCGCGTGAGATTCTCCACCACGCGCCTGTTCCCGCTGGCGCTGATGCTGGCGCTCGCCCTGATGACCTTCTATCTCGAGCGCGCGGTGCGCGACGATGAGCCGCAGTCCTCGCTGCGGCGGCACGACCCGGACTATCTGGTCACGAACTTCACCACCACCACTTACAACCGCGAGGGCGCAGTGGAGACGGTGCTGTCGGCGGACAAGATGGTGCATTACCCGGACGACGACACGACCGAGCTGCTCGCGCCGCGCGTGCTCCAGGCGAAGCCTGCGGAGCCGCGCTTCACCGTGCGCGCCGACCGCGGCGCGCTGTCGCGCGACGGCGACGAGATCTTCCTCTACGACAACGTGGTGCTGGTGCGCGAGGCGCGCGAGGCCGACCCCGAGGCGCGCATGACGACCAGCTTCCTGCACGTGCTGCGCGAGCGCTCGCTGGTGCGCACCGACCGCGAGGTGAAGATCGTCGAGGGACGCCGCTCGCTCGCCGGGCGCGGCATGGAATACAACAACGAGTCGCGCGAGCTGCTGCTGCGCGAAAGCGTGCAGGCGCGCTTCGAGGCGCAGAGCGCGCAATGAGGTTTTTCGTATTCGTGGTTGCATTGTTCGCCGGCTTCTCCGCAGCCGCCGAGAAGGCGGACCGCGAAAAGCCGACGCAGGTCGAGGCCAACCGCATGAGCGCCGACGACACGCGGCGCATGAACATCTTCGAGGGCAACGTGGTGCTGACGCGCGGCACGGCGTCGGTGCGCGCCGAGCGCATCGTGGTGCGCCAGGACGCGGAGGGCTATCAGCATGCGAGCGCCACCGGCAAGCCGGTGCGCTTCCGCCAGCGCCAGGATCCGAAACCGGGCGAGAGCGAGGGCATCTGGGTCGACGGCGAGGCGCTGCGCATCGAGATCGACGACCGCAAGGGCACCGTGGAGCTGTTCGAGGCCGCGCGCGTCAACCGGGGCGGCGACGAGGTCGCCGGTGACTACATCCTCGTCGACCAGCGCTCGGACTTCTACACCGTAAACACCGGCAAGGGGGCGCCCGGAGGGCGGGTGCGGGCCACGCTGCAACCCAAGGCTGCGCCCGACCCGCAAGCGAAATGAACGGTTAGATGAGCCAGCTGCGCTCCGCCAGCCTGCGCAAGCGCTACAAATCGCGCACCGTGGTGCAGGACGTCTCGCTCGACGTCTCGAGCGGCGAAGTGGTCGGCCTGCTCGGTCCCAACGGCGCCGGCAAGACCACCTGCTTCTACATGATCGTGGGGCTGGTGCCGGTCGACGCCGGCACGATCCACCTCGACGGCACGGAGCTCACGCACCTGCCGATCCATCGCCGCGCGCGCCTGGGCATCTCCTATCTGCCGCAGGAGAACTCGGTGTTCCGGCGCCTCACCGTGGAGGAGAACGTCCAGGCGATTCTCGAGCTGCAGGGACTGCCCGAGGGCGAGATCGAGGCGCGCCTTGCCGAGCTGCTCAAGGACCTGAACATCGCGCACCTGCGCAAGCACGCCGCCATCTCGCTCTCCGGCGGCGAGCGCCGCCGCCTGGAAATCGCGCGCGCGCTCGGCACGCGCCCGGCCTTCATCCTGCTCGACGAGCCCTTCGCCGGGGTCGATCCGATCGCCGTGCTCGACATCCAGCGCATCATTAGGTTCCTCAAGGAGCGCGGCATCGGCGTGCTCATAACCGACCATAACGTGCGGGAAACCCTCGGTATCTGCGATCGCGCGTACATCATCAACGAAGGCGCGGTGCTCGCTTCGGGGCATCCCGAGGAGATCGTTTACAATGACAGCGTGCGCCGAGTCTATCTGGGCGAGAATTTCCGAATGTAGTTCTGGCCGTCCCCGATGAAGCCTTCGCTTCAGTTCCGTCTATCGCAGCATCTCACCCTGACGCCGCAGCTGCAGCAGTCGATACGCTTGCTGCAGCTGTCGACGGTCGAGCTGAACCAGGAGATCGAGCGCCTGCTGATGGAGAACCCGGCGCTCGAGCGCGAGGACGCGGAAAGCGGGCACCAAACCGCGCCGCAAGCAGCCGCAGCTTCGGGCAGCGAAGCCGCGCCCGAGCCGGCGCCGGAGCGCGCGGCGCCCGAGTCCGATTGGTCGGCCGACATCGCCGCGACCTGGCGCGGGGGCGACGACGAGGACAGCGACCGCAGCTTCGCCACGCCGGACACGCCCACGCTGCGCGACCACCTGCGCGCGCAGCTCTCGCTGGTCAACCTGGGCAACCGCGACCGCGTGTTCGTCGAGCTGCTGGTCGACGCGCTGGACGACGACGGCTACCTGACGCAGCCGCTGGAGGAGATCGTGGCGCTGTTTCCGGCCGAAGCCGAGGCCGACCTCGAGGAGCTGGCGATCGCGCTCCGGCACCTGCAGAACCTGGAGCCTGCCGGCGTCGGCGCGCGCTCCCCGGCGGAGTGCCTGTGCCTGCAGCTGCGCGCCCTGAGGGATACGCGCGCCGACGATCCGGTGCGCCGGCTCGCGCTGGAGATTGCCGACAAGCACCTCGAGCTGCTGGCGAACCGCGACTACACCCGGCTGAAGACCGTCACGGGCGCGAACGACGACGCGCTGCGCGCCGCGCAGCGGCTGATCCTCGCGCTCAATCCGCGGCCTGGAGCCGCCTTCGCCAAGGTCGAGGCGCGCTATGTCGTGCCCGATGTCATCGTGCGCAAGACACGCAACGTGTGGCGTGCCAGCCTGAATCCCGACGCCATGCCGCGCCTGCGCATCAATCACCTGTACGCCGAGTTCGCCGCGGGGGCCCGCAACGGCGGCATCTCGTCGCAGCTGCAGGAAGCGCGCTGGCTGATCAAGAACGTGCAGCAGCGCTTCGACACCATCCTGCGCGTAGCGCAGGCGATCGTCGACCGGCAGCGCCATTTCCTGGAGCACGGCGAAGTGGCGATGCGGCCCCTGGTGCTGCGCGAGATCGCGCAGACCCTCGGCCTGCACGAGAGCACCATCTCGCGCGTGACGACGCAGAAATACATGGCTTCGCCCCGCGGTACCTTCGAGCTCAAGTACTTCTTCGGCAGCCATGTCGCCACCGACGCGGGCGGCGCGGCCTCGTCGACCGCGATCCGCGCGCTCATCAAGCAGCTGGTGGCAGCCGAGGACGCGCGCGCGCCGCTGTCGGACGCGCGCATCTCGCAGATCCTCGGCGAGCAGGGCATCGTAGTCGCGCGCCGCACGATCGCGAAGTATCGCGAGTCGTTGCAGATTCCCGCGGTCAACCAGAGAAAGGCCTTGTAGCCCGGTGCTGCCCTGCAAGGATAGGCGTCATGAGAAGCGGTTATAATCGCGTCCCCTGATGAGTCTCGTCGCGAAGCTGCTGGCGCCCTCGCATGTCGTGCTCGATCTGCAAGTCTCGAGCAAGAAGCGCCTGTTCGAGCAGGTCGGGCTGCTGTTCGAGAACCAGGACGGCCTGGCGCGCAGCCTGGTGTTCGACAGCCTGTTCGCGCGCGAGCGCCTCGGCTCGACCGGCCTGGGGCAGGGCGTCGCCATTCCGCACGGCAGGATCAAGGGCCTGAAAGAGGCGCTGGGCGCCTTCATCCGCCTCGCGCAGGCGGTGCCCTTCGATGCCCCCGACGGCAATGCGGTGAGCCTGGTGTTCGTGCTGCTGGTGCCGGAGAAGGCCACCGAGAAGCACTTGCAGATCCTCTCCGAGCTGGCACAGATGTTCTCCGACAAGGCGTTGCGCGAGGCGATGAGCCAGGCGCCCGACGCCGCCGCGCTGCACGCGCTGATCACGGCTTGGCAGCCCGATGCTGCAGGTCAACGTCGCGCGGCTGCATGACGACAACCGCGAGGCGCTGTCCCTCGCCTGGGTCGCCGGGCGCGAAGGCGGCACCGCGGTGCGCCGCGAGGCGGCGGCCGCCGCGTCGCTGATCGGCCACCTCAACCTCACCCACCCCAACAGCATCCAGGTCATCGGCGCCTACGAGGCCGGCATCGTCGCCGGCTTCGTCGATCGCCTGCTCGAGTCCTCGCCGGCCGCGGTGATCGTCGCCGACGGCGTGGCGCCGCCCCAGGCGCTGGTCGACGCTGCGGCGCGCACCCGCACGCCGCTCTTTACCTCGCCGCTGCCGGCGCCGCGGGTGATCGAGAAGCTCTCGCGCTATCTCGCCAAGGCGCTCGCCGAGTCGACCGAGCTGCACGGCGTGTTCATGGACGTGCTCGGCCTGGGCGTGCTGATCACCGGGGAGTCGGGCGTCGGCAAGAGCGAGCTCGGCCTCGAGCTCATCAGCCGCGGCCACGGCCTGGTGGCCGACGACGTGGTCGAGATCTCGCGCATCGCGGCGTTCGCGCTCGAGGGCCGCTGCCCGGCGCTGCTCAAGGACTTCATCGAGGTGCGCGGCCTCGGGCTGCTGAACATCCGCACCATCTTCGGCGAGACGGCGGTGCGCCGGAAGATGAAGCTCAGGCTGATCGCGCACCTCGACAAGCCGGTCCCGGGCGGCCGCGATCCCGCCGAGCGGCTGCCGCTGGCCGAGCTCTCCGAGGACATCCTCGGCGTGGCGGTGCGCAAAGTCGTCATCCCCGTCGCCGCCGGGCGCAACCTCGCGGTGCTGGTCGAGGCGGCGGTGCGCAACGAGATTCTCAAATTGCGCGGCATCGACTCCACCGCCGAATTCCTGGCTCGCCAGAAGCAGGCGCTCGAAGGCGGCGAGTAGTGCAGTCAGTCCTGACTTTGTGCAGCTAATCCTCGTTAGCGGCCTGTCGGGCTCGGGCAAGACCATCGCCCTTCACGTGCTCGAGGACGGCGGCTACTACTGCGTCGACAATCTGCCCGCCAATCTGCTGCTCGAAGTGGTCGACTTCCTCGCCGAGGCGGGGCACGACCGCGTCGCGGTGAGCATCGACGCGCGCAGTGCGGCGCTGGCCGCCCTGCCCGAGCACCTTGCCCGGCTGCGCTCGCGCGGCTTCGACTGCCGTGTGCTGTACCTCGAGGCGAACGCGCCTGCGCTGCTGAGGCGCTTTTCCGAGACGCGGCGGCGCCACCCGCTCTCGGGCCAGGGACTGACGCTGCCGGAAGCCATCGAGCGAGAGCGCGCGATGCTCGCCGGGGTGGCCGCGCTCGGACAGCGCATCGACACGAGCGAGCTGCAGCCGCGCGTGCTGCAGAACTGGATCCGCGACATCCTCGGCATCGGCGCGGGAACGCTCACCCTGCTGTTCGAGTCGTTCGCCTACCGCGACGGCATCCCGCTCGACGCCGACTGGGTGCTAGACGCGCGCATGCTGGCCAACCCGCATTACGACCCCCAGCTGCGCCCGTTCACCGGGCGCGACGAGCCGGTGATGGACTACCTCGGCCGCGACGAGGCGGTGCAGCGCTGGCTCGAGGACATGCGCGCAATGCTGGCGCGCTGGCTGCCCGAGATCCTGCGCGAGAACCGCAGCTACGTCAGCGTGGCGATCGGCTGCACCGGCGGCCGCCACCGCTCGGTGTACCTCGCCGAGCAGCTGGCGCAGGCGTTCCGCGCGGACTGGCGCGTGCTGGTCCGCCATCGCGGCCTGGCGCGCGAAGAAGCCAGGTGAACGATCTTCCCCTCTTTCCGCTCAACACGGTCCTGTTCCCCGGCGGACGCCTGCCGCTGCGCATCTTCGAGCAGCGCTACATGGAGATGGCCAAGGCCTGCCTGCGCGACCGGGCGCCTTTCGGGATATGCCTGATTCGCGAAGGCGCCGAGGTCGGCGTGCCGGCCGTGCCGGTGGAGACCGGCTGCCTCGCGCTGATCGCGCAGTGGGACATGCCGCAGCTCGGCATGCTGCACATCATGGCGAGCGGCGAGCGACGCTTCCGCATCCTCGAGCGCCGGGTGCAGCGCGATGGCCTCGCGCGCGCGAGCGTCGAGGTCTTGCCCGAAGATTCCGAATCTCCCTTGCCTGGCAACCTGGTCGGCTGCGTGCGCCTGCTCGAGCGCGCGATCGAGCAGCAGCCGTTGCTCTTCGAGCCCCCCCATCGCCTAGATTCCTGCTCCTGGGTAAGCTCGCGCCTGGCCGAGGTGCTGCCGCTCCCGCTCAAGGTCAAGCAGGAGCTTCTCGAGCTGACCGATGCGCGCGCGCGCCTCGAGCGCATCAACGCCCTGCTCCCGGCCGCCTGACTCGACAAGGCGCTTTGTACCTCCGGGCTGTTAGCAGCCCAGGGTGTCAACTAAATCGAGGGAAGTTTGCTGTCGTCGTCCATCGCGTTGTTATGCGGCTCTTATGCTGCGTGCAGGAGCGAGCGACGCACCGTCTGCGGGAGATCTACCTCAACAAATCGATCCGCAGAGTACAAGTAATCCTCACCGCTTTCGTCTATGACTCGGATGTCACCGTCTTCGGCGGCATCTTCATCCGGTAATACGCGATAGATTTTGTGCAGTTCCAAAGAGGCTGGATAGCCTCGGTTGTTGATACACACCGCGAAACGCCTCAGGAGAGCCTTACGTCGTTTCATAATCATCGCCCAAATAGCGTTTCCGCTTTGACACTTTGGTCGGTTTGCAAACCGCCTTCTTGCGTGACGAGTATTGATCTCGCCCCTTGTTTCAATACGTTACGCCGCAAACTGCAATGAGGCAATTCAGACAAATGGAGGACGCACTTGGGTCGCGGCTATGACTCGAGCCAAGCGGCCCATCATGCCGCGGGCATGAGGCGAGTCATGGTTTGCTACGCGGATGGCTCGCAAAGAACTGCCAGATCTGCTCGTTGATGCCGTACGCCCACGCATGGCCGAGGCCGGCCACCTCCACGTACTTCACCGCGTGACCTTCCCGGCGGTACCTCTCGGCGTTCTCGCGCGCCAACCAGGGCGAGAAAATCCAGTCCTGCGTGCCGTGCACGATGAGCACCGGGAACTTGCGCGCGGCGTTCACGCCGAATAGCGTCCGCAGGCCGAGCGGGCCGGAATGCGATGCGACGGCTGCGACCGTCGTGGAGCGCTCCTTCGCCAGGAGATGAGCAAAATAGCCACCGTTCGACATGCCGAGGAGATAGATGCGGTCCGGGTCGATGCGGTAATCGGCCGACAGCCGCGCGAGCAGCGCGTCGAAGAACGCGATGTCGTCGACGATCTTGCGCGGCCACAGGCCCCAGGCACCGCCTACCGCGTTCGGATAGGCGATCAGGAAGCCATGGCGCTCGGCCGTCTCGTTCAACCTCGTGTACTCCGGCATCAGGTCCTTGTCGTCGACCAGCATGCCGTGAAACGCAACCACGAGCGGCGCTGGCCGGGCAAGGTTGACGCTGCGCGGCACCAGCAGCCGATACCGGCGTATCGCGCCGTCGACCGATACCGCCTCGTTCGCAAACTCGCCGTGCTTCGCCGCCGGCGGCGGTCGACTGGCGCAGCCCGCGCCGCCCAGTAAGGCGAGTGCAAGCAGCACCAGCCATAGCTTCAGAGCTGCGGCTTGCACAGCTCCCCGACGTAGTCGCCGACGGGCACCACTGCGAACACCAGTGCCCGCAGGCTGACAATCTTGGCGCTGAGCGCGTAACTCATGTGGCCTAACGTCCCGGTTTTGGCGCGCTGAAGGAGGCGCGCAGCGCCGATTCGCAAGCGTCGCTCAACAACCGGTGGTTAGATTGCATCGTCATCCTTATACCGGCCGAAGCGCGGATAGCTGGAAAACGAAGCCGACCGCAATCAAGAGCAGGCCGATCCGGGACAGCCACCCGTAAACCTTCATCCGCGGCGTCACCTCCATTGCCACGTAACTCGCTTCGTTCAAGACCGCTATCGGTGGCAACCCAAAGAAGGTTACGAGCAGCGCGCCGGCGAATCCTAGG
>DASQGB010000067.1:0-22077 GCA_035632815.1 Burkholderiales bacterium
GAGCGTCAATACGCGCCCGGACGAGAAATCCTGGGTGATCACCGGGACCAGGCCGTCCTTGTCCCAGGGCACTTCATTCAACCAATCACCGGCAGGATTCGCCATTCGGCTCATGCAGGATTCGCCATTCGGCTCATAGCCGGACCTCGATCCCCCGCGACTGCATGAAACGTTTGGCATCGCCGACGGTGAAATCGCCGAAATGGAACACGCTCGCCGCGAGCACCGCATCCGCGTGGCCCTCGAGCACGCCCTCGGCAAGGTGTTCCCGCGTGCCGACGCCGCCCGAGGCGATCACCGGCACGCTCACCGCGTCCGACACGGCGCGCGTCAGCGCGAGATCGAAGCCGTCGCGCGTGCCGTCGCGGTCCATGCTGGTGAGAAGAATCTCGCCCGCTCCGGCCTGCTGCATCTGCTTCGCCCATTGCACCGCGTCCAGCCCGGTGGCCTTGCGTCCGCCATGCGTGAACACTTGCCACGAAGAACCATGTTTCTTCGCATCGATCGCCACCACGATGCACTGGTTGCCGACGATGCCCGAAGCGGCGCGCACAAGGTCCGGGTTCTGCACCGCCGCGGTGTTGATCGATACCTTGTCGGCGCCGGCATTGAGCAGGCGCCTGACATCCTCGACCTTGCGCACCCCGCCGCCCACGGTGAGCGGAATGAACACGCGCTCGGCGACCGCCTCGATCACGTGCAGCAGCATGTCGCGCTCATCGGAGCTGGCGGTGATGTCGAGAAAGCACACTTCGTCGGCGCCCTGCTCGTCGTAGCGCGCCGCGATCTCGACCGGGTCGCCGGCGTCGCGCAGCCCGACGAAGTTCACGCCCTTCACCACCCGGCCGGCGGTGACGTCCAGGCAGGGGATGACGCGCTTGGCAAGCGGCACTACTTTTTCTCCAATGCTTTGTCGGCTGCCGATTGCGCCTGCTTCAAGTCGATCTTGCCTTCGTAAAGCGCGCGCCCGGCAATGGCGCCGATGACGCCTTCGGGAACCAACTGCGAGCAGATGGCCTGCACGTCGGCGATGCTGTTCAGCCCGCCCGAGGCGATGATCGGGGTTTTCGTCGCCTGCGCGAGGCGCAGCGTGGCCTCGATGTTGATGCCGGACATCATGCCGTCGCGCCCGATGTCGGTATAAACCAGCGCCTCGATGCCGTACTCCTCGAACTTCTTCGCCAGATCCACCACGTCGTGCCCGGTCATCTTGGACCAGCCCTCGACCGCCACCTTGCCGTCCTTCGCATCGAGGCCGGCGATGACGTGGCCGGGAAAGGCATAACAGGCGTCGGACAGGAAGCCCGGATTCTTCACCGCGGCGGTGCCGACGACGATGAAGGTGACGCCGGCGTCGAGGTAGCTCTCGATGGTGTCGAGGTCGCGGATGCCGCCGCCGACCTGGACCGGCAGTTTGTCGCCGACCGCGGCGGTCATCTCGCGGATCACTTTCTCGTTCTTGGGCCGCCCGGCGATAGCGCCGTTCAGGTCGACGATGTGGAGGCGCCGGGCGCCCTGCGCGGCCCAGTGCCGCGCCATTGCCACCGGGTCGTCGGAAAACACCGTGGCGCTATTCATGTCGCCCTGCTTCAGGCGCACGCAACGGCCGTCCTTCAGATCAATTGCCGGGATGATGAGCACTTAGTGCTCGATTGAAAAATCAGGGACGCCAGTGCACGAAGTTGGAGAGAAGTTGCAGGCCCGCGGACTGGCTTTTTTCCGGATGGAACTGTACGGCAAAGATGTTATCCCGGGCGACCGCGCAGGTAAAGGGCACGCCGTAGACGCAAGTGCCTGCGGTCAGCTCGGACGCCTTCGGCGCGGGGAAGTAGCTGTGCACGAAATAGAAGCGGCTGCGGTCGCCGATTCCCCGCCAGAGTGCGTGCGGACGCTCCTGCAGCACTTCGTTCCAGCCCATGTGCGGAATTTTCAGGCCGCAGTCCGGAAAGCGCGGCACGTCGCCCGCCAGCAGGCCCAGGCCCGGGGTATCCCCCTCGGCGCCGCGCTCGAATAGCATCTGCAGCCCGATGCAGATCCCCAGGAAGGGCTTGTCGCCGGCGGCCGCCACCACCGCCTCGCGCGCGCCGCTCTCGCTGAGCTGGCGCATGCAGTCGGGCATGGCGCCCTGGCCGGGGACCACGACTCGCTCGGCAGCACGAATTTTTTGCGGATCGGCGGTCACCACGATCTCGGCCGCGGGGGCAACGTGCTCGAGCGCCTTCGCCACCGAACGCAGATTGCCCATCCCGTAGTCCACGACCGCGATCTTCAATCTAGAGCGAGCCCTTGGTCGACGGAATCGACCCCTGAGTCCGCGGATCAGGCTCGGCGGCCATGCGCAGCGCGCGCGCGAACGCCTTGAACATCGTTTCGCACTGGTGGTGCGCGTTGTCGCCGCGCAGGTTGTCGATGTGCAGCGTCACCTGGGCGTGGTTGACGAAGCCCTGGAAGAACTCGTGCACCAGGTCGACGTCGAACTCGCCGATCAGCGCGCGCGTGAACTTGACGTGGTACTGCAGGCCGGGTCGTCCGGAGAAATCGATCACCACGCGCGACAGCGCCTCGTCGAGCGGCACGTAGGCGTGGCCGAAGCGGCGCACGCCCGACTTGTCGCCGATCGCCTTGACGAAGGCCTGGCCAAGGGTGATGCCGACGTCCTCGACGGTGTGGTGGGCGTCGATATGCAGGTCGCCCTTGGCCTCGATGTCGAGATCCAGCATGCCGTGGCGCGCCACCTGGTCGAGCATGTGCTCGAGAAACGGCAGCCCGGTGGACAGGCGAGCAACGCCTTTGCCGTCCAGGTCCAGGCGCACCCGGATCTGCGTTTCCTTGGTGTTGCGAACGACTTCGGCGGTCCTCATTCCAGGGCTTCGCGCAATGCGTTGAGCAGTATACGGTTTTCGTCCGGCTTGCCGACGGTGATGCGCAGGCAGTTCCTGAGGGAAGCGCTGTTGAGGTTCTTCACCAGCACGCCCTGGCGGCGCAACGCCGCGTCGGTCCGGTCCGCATCCGGCACCCGCACCAGAAAGAAATTCGCCGCCGAGGGAAACACCGTCAGGCCTTTCAATCCCATAAGACTTTTTTTCAGTACCTCTCTCTCCCTGCGAATGAGCGCGGCCTGTTCCTCCAGCACCTGCAGCCGCTCGAGGATGAAGATCGCGGCCGCCTGCGTGAGGACATTGACGTTATAGACCTGGCGTACCTTGTTGAGCTGCTGGATCCATTGCGGCCGCCCGGCGAGGTAGCCCAGGCGGATGCCGGCGAGCCCCAGCTTGGACACCGTGCGCAATACCGCGAGATTCGCAAACTCGGCAAGCCGCGGCATGAACGTCTTCTGCGCGAACACATGGTAGGCCTCGTCGAGCACCACCAGGCCCTTGCACGCCTTTATGACTTGAACTATCTCGTCTTCAGGGTAAAGCACCCCGGTGGGATTGTTCGGATAGGCGATGTAGATCAGCGCCGGCTGGTGCTCGTCCATCGCCTTGATGAACGCCTGGACGTCGAGCGAGAAGTCCTCGCGCAGACCCGCCGAGACGGGCCGCATGCCCGAAAACGCCGCGTTCATCGCGTACATCACGAACGTCGGTCCCGGGTACATCATCACCGAGCCCGGCTTGGCAAGCGCCAGGGTGATGATCTGGATCAGGTCGTCGGAGCCGTTGCCCAGCAGCAACTCCATCCCGGCCGGCACGCCCATCTTGCGCGCCAGCAGCTCGCGCAGCTTGCGCGCGCCCGGATCGGGATAGCGGTTGAGGTCGACGCGCGACAGCGTCTCGGCGAGCTCGCGTTGCATTGCCGGCGGCAGCCCGTAGGGATTCTCCATGGCGTCGAGCTTCACCATGCCGTCGGACGCCGGTACGTGATAGGCCGTGAGCGACAGGATCTCGGGCCGGATGAGCTCCTCCGGGCTCATTGGATCCTCATTGCCGCTGCACGCGCATGCGCGGTCAAGCCCTCGCCTTCGGCCAACGTCACTGCGGTCTTCCCCAATGTCTTTGCAGCTTGTTGCGAAACCATGATGAGGCTCGAGCGCTTCTGGAAATCGTAAACGCCGAGCGGCGAGGAAAAGCGCGCCGTGCCCCCGGTGGGCAGGACGTGGTTCGGTCCGGCGCAATAGTCGCCGATCGCCTCCGAGCTCCAGCGGCCGACGAACACTGCGCCGGCATTGCGGATCTTCGGCAGCCAGACTTCGGCGTCCTCGACGGACAGCTCCAGATGCTCCGGAGCGATGCGATTTGCGAGCGCGCAGGCTTCGTCGAGATCGCGCGTCAGGATCAGCGCGCCGCGCGCCTCGAGGGAGGCCTGGATCACTTCGCGCCGCGGCATTTCACGCAACAGCTTTTCGATTGAGCTTTGCACATCGTCCAGATGCCCTGCATCGGGCGACAGAAGCAATGCCTGCGCGAGCTCGTCGTGCTCGGCCTGGGAAAACAGATCCATCGCCACCCAGTCGGCGGGCGTGCGGCCATCCGAGATCACCAGGATCTCGGAGGGGCCGGCGACCATGTCGATGCCCACCTGGCCGAACACCTGGCGCTTCGCCTCGGCGACGTAAGCGTTTCCCGGGCCGACGATCTTGTCGACCTTCGGCACCGATGGCGTGCCGTAGGCGAGCGCCGCGATCGCCTGGGCGCCGCCGATGGCGACCACGCGGTCGACTCCGGCGAGCGCGGCCGCGGCGAGCACCAGCGCATTGGGCTTGGGGCTCGTCATCACCAGCTCGCGCACCCCGGCCACCTTCGCCGGGATGGCGTTCATCAGCACCGACGACGGATAGGCGGCCTTTCCGCCCGGCACGTACAGCCCCACACGCTCGAGCGCGCTCACCCGCTGCCCGAGCCGGGTGCCGTCGGCTTCGGTGTAGTCCCACGATTGCTGCAGCTGGCGCTCGTGAAAGCGGCGGATGCGCTCGGCCGCAAGTCGGAGCGCTTTGCCCAGCTCGGCAGGTATCGAAGTCAGCGCGGCCTGCATCTCGCGTGGCTTCACTTCCGCAATTGAATCCACACCATCAAAGCGCCGCGTGTATTCGAGAACCGCCTCGTCGCCGCGCGCGCGCACGTCGGCGAGGATGCGCCGCACGATGTCCTGCAGCGCGGGATCCTGCGCAGCCTCGAAGCGCGTCAGCGCTGCGAGCGCGGCGTCGAAGCCCGCCTCGCGGGTCGACAGGCGCCGCAGCTTCACTGCCCCGCCGCCTTGCCGAAGGCGTCGATCAGCGGCTGCAGCTCGCCGCGCCGCGTCTTGAGCGCCGCCTGGTTGACGATGAGGCGCGCCGATACCGGCATGATCTGCTCTACCGCGACCAGGCCGTTGGCGCGCAAGGTGTTGCCGGTGGACACGAGGTCGACGATGGCATCGGCGAGCCCGGTGAGCGGCGCCAGCTCCATCGAGCCGTAGAGGTGGATCAGGTCGACATGCACGCCCTTGGCGGCGAAGTGCTCGCGGGTGGCGCCGATGTACTTGGTCGCGACGCGCAGCCGGGCGCCCCGGCGCACCGCGCCGTCGTAGTCGAAGCCCTTGCGCACCGCGACCATCATGCGGCAGGCGGCGATGCGCAGATCCACCGGCTGGTACAGACCTTCGCCGCCGTGCTCGACCAGCACGTCGCGGCCGGCAATGCCCAGGTCGGCGCCGCCGTGCTGCACGTAAGTGGGGGTGTCTGAGGCTCGCACCACGATCAGGCGCACGTCCCGCCTGTTGGTGCTTATGACGAGGCTGCGCGAAGTGTCCGGATTTTCCTTAGGCCGGATACCGGCGCGCGCGAGCAGCGGCGCGGTCTCGTCGTAGATCCGCCCCTTCGACAACGCAATGCTGATGCTCGCCATGTGCCATATCCGGAAGCTTTAGATCCAAATGCCAAGGGGGGCAGATTCTACCGCAAATACATGGGCCTAGCTAAAGCGCTCGATCCGCGCGCCAAGCGCGCCGAGCTTCTTCTCGAGCGCTTCGTAGCCGCGGTCGAGGTGGTAGATGCGATCGATCACGGTCTGGCCGTCGGCCACCAGGCCGGCGATCACCAGGCCCGCGGAAGCGCGCAAGTCGGTGGCCATCACGCTTGCGCCCTGCAGGCGCGGCACGCCCGTGACCACCGCGCTATTGCCCTGGATGGCAATGTCGGCGCCGAGGCGCTGCAGCTCGAGCGCGTGCATGAACCGGTTCTCGAAGATGGTCTCGGTGATCACGGCCGTGCCGCTCGCGACTGCGGCGAGCGCCATGAATTGCGCCTGCATGTCGGTAGCGAAGCCGGGGTAGGGAGCCGTGCGCACGCTGACCGACTTGGGCCGCTGCGCCATCTCGATTTCAATGGACGCATCCCCGGTCACGATGCGCGCGCCTGCCTCCCGCAGCTTCTCCAGCGTGGCGTCGAGCGAATCGGGAGATGCGCCGGCGAGCCGGACCTTGCCTCCGGCGGCGGCGGCCGCCGCGAGGTAGGTGCCGGTCTCGATGCGGTCGGGCATCACCCGGTGCTCGGCGCCGCCGAGCGACGCCACCCCTTCGATGCGGATCGCATCGCTGCCGGCGCCTTCGATCTTCGCCCCCATGGCGGTCAGGCAGCGCGCCAGGTCGACCACCTCGGGCTCGCGCGCCGCGTTTTCCAGCAATGTCGCGCCCTCGGCGAGCGACGCCGCCATCATCAGGTTCTCGGTGCCGGTGACGGTGATCATGTCCATGACGATGCGCGCGCCGTGCAGCCGCCGCGCGCTGGCGTGCATGTCGCCGTGCTCGATCGCGATCGTCGCGCCCATCGCCTGCAGGCCCTTCAGGTGCTGGTCCACGGGGCGCAGCCCGATGGCGCAGCCCCCGGGCAGCGACACCCTGGCCTGGCCGCAGCGCGCAAGCAGCGGCCCCAGCACCAGCACCGAGGCGCGCATGGTCTTGACGAGCTCGTAGGGCGCAGTCGGGTCCTTGATCTCGCTTGCCCGCAAGATCAATTTTTCGTTATTGCGTTCCACCTGCACACCCATCCGGGCGAGCAGCTTGGCCATGGTCGAGACATCCATCAGGCGCGGAACATTGGCGAGGGTGAGCGGCCTGGCGCTCAGCAGCGCCGCGCACATGATCGGCAGCGCGGCGTTCTTGGCGCCGGACACGCGGGCCTCGCCTTCGAGCGGCCGGCCCCCGGTGATTCTCAGCTTTTCCATTCTTCCGGGGTCAGCGTGCGCATCGACAGCGCGTGGATCTCTTCGCGCATGCGCTCGCCGAGCGCCGCGTACACCAGCTGGTGGCGCTGCACACGGCCGCGGCCGGCGAACTCGCCCGATACGACGAGCGCCTGGAAGTGCTGGCCGTCGCCGACGACCTCGACGTGCTCGCAGGCGAGGCCCGCTTCTATTCCCGCCTTGACGCTTTCCGCGCTGACCATTCAGTGCCTCAGCTTGTAGCCGGTCTTCAAAAGACCCAGGGTGAGCAACGATACGACAAAAAAACTCGCCGCGACCACCGCCAGGCTGGCACCGGGCGGGAAGTCGGAAACGCCGAAGAAGCCGTAGCGGAAACCGTCGACCATGTAAAAGAACGGATTGGCGTGCGACAGCGCCTGCCAGAAGCCCGGCAGGCTGTGGATCGAGTAGAACACGCCCGACAGGAAGGTGAGCGGCATGATGACGAAGTTCTGGAACGCTGCCAGCTGGTCGATCTTCTCGGAGCAGATGCCGGCGATCAGCCCCAGCGTGCCGAGCAGCCCCGCCCCGAGCAGGCCGAAGGCCAGCGCCCACAGCGGCGCTTCCAGCTTGAGCTCGACGAACCATACGGTGAAGGCGAGCACGCCCGCGCCCACCGCGAGCCCGCGCACCACCGCCGCAGCCACGTAGGCGCTGAAGAATTCGAGGTAGGAGATCGGCGACATGAGGACGAAAACGATGTTGCCGGTGATCTTGGACTGGATCAGGCTGGAGGAGCTGTTGGCGAAGGCGTTCTGCAGCACGCTCATCATCACCAGGCCCGGCACCAGGAACGAGGTGTACGGCACGCCCTCGTACACCTGCAGCCGCCCCGCCACGGCGTGGCCGAAGATCACCAGATACAGGAGCGAGGTCAGCACCGGCGCCGCGACCGTCTGCACGCTTACCTTGAGGAAACGCAGCAGCTCCTTGCTGAACAGCGTCCAGAAGCTGGTCACGACTGCCCCGTAAGGCGCAGGAACACCTCTTCGAGGTCGGGCGGCTGCAGCTCGATCTCGAGAATCCGCACTTTCGCCTCCCGCAGGCGGGTAAGCGCGGTTTCCAGCTCGCCGTAATTCCCCAGCTTGATCCGGAACAGCGTGCCGTCGCGCGACACGACCTCGCCCGGGAAGGGCGCCGGCAGCTCCTCGCGGTCCAAACGTATCCTCAATTGCGAACCTGAAAACATTCGCAGCAGGTTCCTCGTCGAGTCCAGCGCGACGACGCGGCCCGCCTTGAACATCGCGATGCGGTTGCAGTGCAGCTCGGCCTCCTCGAGATAGTGCGTGGTGAGGACGATGGTGTGTCCGTCGCGGTTCAGGCCGCGGATGAATTGCCAGAGACCCTGGCGCAGCTCGACGTCGACGCCGGCGGTCGGCTCGTCGAGCACGATGACCGGAGGCTTGTGCACCAGCGCCTGAGCCACCAGCACGCGCCGCTTCATCCCCCCCGACAGCGAGCGCATGTTGGCGTCGGCCTTGCCGGCGAGGTCGAGGTGGTGCATGACCTCGTCGATCCAGGCGTCGTTGCGCCGGATGCCGTAGTAGCCCGACTGCAGGCGGAGCGTTTCGCGCACGCTGAAGAAGGGATCGAACACCAGCTCCTGCGGGACCACGCCGAGCATGCTGCGCGCGCGGCGGTATTCGGACACCACGTCCGCCCCCATGACCTGCACCGCGCCGGCGTCGGCGCGCGACAGTCCCGCGATGACGTTGATCAGGGTGGTCTTGCCGGCGCCGTTCGGGCCGAGCAGCCCGAAGAATTCGCCCTCCCCGATCGACAGGCTGACGCCGGCAAGGGCGCGCACCGGCCCATAGCGCTTCTCGACCCCGCGTACTTCTATGGCGTTCAGCGGGACGCTGCGACCGGGAGCAGGCTGTCGACGCCGTACAGGCGCGCGATGGTGCGCAGGGCCTCGGGCAGATTGGCGAACGCGAGCTCGCGCTGGCGCAGCTTCGACTCGCGCAGCCAGGCGAGGAGCAGGGCGAGAAGCGCCGAATCCATCTCGGTCACCTCACTCAGGTCCACCGTGCGCACGCCTTCCTCCAGGTGGCGCTTGCCTTCCTCGAGCAGGCCGGCGACGTCGGCGAGCGTGACCGGGCCGCTGAGCGTCATGCGCGCTCCTTCGCGTCGAATCACTTCCTGGCTTCCAGCGAGCGGTTCTTCGCGTTGAGGCTCTTGATCAGCCCGTCGATGCCCGACTCGCGCACCGCGTGGTTGAACTCGGTGCGGTAGTTGGCGACCAGGCTCACCCCGCCGACCATCACGTCGTAGACCTTCCAGCCGGTGGCGGTCTTCTCCATGCTGTAGTCGATGGGAACCGCCTGCGTGCCCGGCTGCAGCACCCTGACGTTCACCACCACGTCGGTGTCGGTGGGCTTGGCGCGCAGCGGCCTGAAGTCGAATTTCTGCTCGCTGAAGGCGGCGAGCGCGCTCGCGTAGGTGCGCACCAGCAGCGTCTTGAATTCGTCGGTCAGGCGCTTCTTCTGCTCGGGCGTCGCCTTGTTCCAGTTCTGGCCCATGGCGAGCGCTGTCATGGCGTTGAAGTTGAAATGCGGCAGCACCTTCGCCTCGATCACCTCGATCAGCTTGGCGCGGTTGCCGGAGCGGATCTCCTTGTCCTTGGCGATCAGTTCGACGACCTCCAGGGTGACGTTCTTCACCAGCACGTCGGGCGTATCCTGGGCCTGCGCGGCTGCGAGGAAGGAGGCGGCGAGAAAGGTTACGGCGGTCTTGAGGAGGATGTTCATAGGTCCATTAACGTTCCGGGTCGCGTGGCGGACGACCGTCGTAAATCAAACTCCTGCGGCGCTGCAGGTAGGCGTCGCGCAGAAAGATGTATCTGTCGAGCGCCGCCTCCTCCATGAGGCTGCTCGCGTCGAGCAACCCGGCGCGCGTGTCGATCAGGCGCGTCCCGTACAGGGCGGTGCGCAGATCGCTCGGGTCGATCACCTGCATCGGATCGACGTACGAGTCCAGCGCGAACCCGACGCCATCGCGCACGTTGCTCGGACCGAAGAAAGGCAGCATCAGATACGGGCCCGATCCCGCGCCCCAGCGGCCGAAGGTCTGGCCGAAGTCCTCGTTGTGCTTCTCGTAGCCCATGTCGGAGGCGACGTCGTGGATGCCCAGGAGACCGATGGTGCTGTTGAAGGCGAAGCGCACCCAGTCCTGAAACCCTTCCTCGAGCTTGCCCTGCAGGAAGTTGTTGACGCCGATGAAGGGGTCGGCGAGGTTGGAGAAGAAGTTGCCGATCCGCGCGCGGATCTCGCTATGCAGCGCCTTGCGATACGCCCTCGCCACCGGCTTGGCCACCGCCTCGTCGACCACGTCGTTGAACTTGTATACGGCCCGATTCATGGGCTCCCAGGGGTCGCGCGGGTCGCGGTCCCCGGTCGCGGCACACCCGGCGACGATCAAGCCCAGCAACAGGATGATGCCTTTCACTTGGCCGCATCCTTGCCTTCGGCAGCCTTGTTGAACAGGAACTGGCTGATCAGGTTCTCGAGCACCACCGCGGACTGCGTCAGGCGCAGGCGGTCGCCATGCTTCAGCATCACGCCGTCGCCGCCTGCCTCGAGACCCACGTACTGCTCGCCGAGGATGCCGGAGGTGAGGATCTTGGCGGTTGTGTCGCGCGGGAACTGGTAGGAGGCGTCGACGTTCACCGACACGATGGCCTCGTAGCTTTCGTTGTCGAAGCGGATGTCGGCAACGCGGCCGACCACTACGCCCGCGCTTTTGACCGGGGCGCGCACCTTGAGGCCGCCGATGTTGGCGAACTTGGCGAGCACCTGGTAGGTCTGCGCGGTGGAGAACGACGACAGGTTGCCGACCCTGAGCGCAAGGAAAATGAGCCCCGCGATGCCGGTGACGACGAAGATTCCGACCCACAGGTCGATGGTTGAGCGGTTCATTGGCCGTTGCCTCCGGTGAACATGAGTGCCGTGAGAACGAAGTCAAGCGCGAGGATCGCGAGCGACGAGGTCACGACCGTGCGGGTGGTGGCGCGCGACACGCCTTCCGCCGTCGGCACCGCATCATAGCCCTCGAACACGGCGATCCAGGTCACCGCGATGCCGAACACCACGCTCTTGATGACGCCGTTCAGGATATCGTTGCGCAGGTCCACCGCCGCCTGCATCTGCGACCAGAAGGCGCCGGCGTCGACCCCGATCAGCTGCACGCCGACCAGGTAGCCGCCGAACACGCCCATGGCGGAAAAGAGGGCCGCCAGCAGCGGCATCGAGATCACCCCGCCCCAGAAGCGCGGCGCGACCACGCGCGCGATGGGGTCGACCGCCATCATCTCCATCGCCGAGAGCTGCTCGGTGGCCTTCATCAGGCCGATCTCGGCGGTGATCGCCGAGCCGGCGCGGCTCGCGAAGAGCAGTCCTGCCACCACCGGCCCGAGCTCGCGCACCAGCGACAGCGCCACCAGCACCCCGAGCGACTCGGAGGCGCCGAAGCGCTGCAGCGTTTCGTACCCCTGCAGGGCGAGCACCATGCCGACGAACAGGCCCGATACCAGGATGATGATCAGCGACAGCACGCCGGCGAAGTAGATCTCCGCCATCGTCAGCCGGAAGCGCCGCAACGCGGTGCCCGAGTGCAGCACCATGTAGCCGAGAAAGCGGCTGGCAAAGCCCAGCCGCCAGACGTGAAAGCTCGCGGCCGCGCCGATGCGCTCGAACTGCCCGCGCAGGTCTGCGACGCGCACGATCAGGCTTCCGCCAGCTCGAGGTCACCGGCGTAATCCGGCGCCGGGTAATGGAACGGCACCGGGCCTTCCAGCTTGCCGTTCACGAACTGGTTTACGAACGGCTCGGGGCTGGCGCGGATCTCGGCGGGGGTGCCCTGCGCGATGACGCGCCCCGCTGCCATGAAGTACACGTAGTCGACTACGCCGAGCGCCTCCTGCACGTCGTGCGTGACGATGACGGAGGTCGCGCCGAGCGAGTCGTTGAGCTCGCGGATCAGCCTCACGATGACGCCGAACGAGATCGGGTCGAGGCCGGTGAACGGCTCGTCGTAGAGGATGAGCTGAGGGTCGAGCGCGATCGAGCGCGCGAGCGCGACGCGGCGCGCCATCCCGCCCGAGAGCTCGGTCGGCATGAGGTGCGCGGCCCCGCGCAGGCCGACCGCCTGCAGCTTCATCATCACCAGATCGTGCAGCAGCTCGTCGGGCAGCTCGACGTGCTCGCGCAGGGGAAACGCCACGTTCTCGTACACCGACAAGCCGGTGAACAGAGCCCCGAACTGGAACAGCATGCCCATCTTGCGGCGCATGCCGTAAAGGCTGTCGCGGTCGAGACCGGCGGTCGCCTGGCCGAGCACGCGCGCCTCTCCGCGGGTGGGCAGCAGGGCGCCCATGATGACGCGCAGCAAAGTGGTCTTGCCGCAGCCCGACTGACCCATGATGCCGACCACGCTGCCCTTGGGAATGGTGAGATCGATCTCGCGCAGGACAGGGCGCGCGGGCTCGTAGCCGAACGAGACGTGGCTTATCTCGACGATGGGTTTTTGCTGCATGGGTGTTTGCTGCACAGCGTAATATTATCGCGCATGGGGGAGGCAGCTGCGAACGCGCCGGCGGTGCACATCGCCGCGCTGACCAAACGCTACGGGAAGCTGAGCGCGCTCGCGCGCGTGGACCTCGACATCGCGGCCGGCGAAGCGTTCGGCCTGGTCGGCGCCAACGGCGCGGGCAAGACGACGCTCATCAAGTGCCTGCTCGATCTTACCGCCTGCGACGCGGGAGCGATCGAGGTGTTCGGCGTGCGCTCCCGGCTGCCGCGCGCGCGCCGGCGCCTCGCCTATCTGCCGGAGCGCTTCGTGCCCCCGCATTACCTGCGCGGAGCGGAGTTCCTCGAGATCATGCATGGCCTCAACGGCACGCGCTACGATCCCGCGCGCAGCGCCCGGCTGCTGCAGGACCTGGAGCTCGAACGCGATGCGCTCGAGCGCCCCGTGCGCAGCCTGTCGAAAGGCACGACGCAGAAGCTCGGGCTCGCCTGCTGCTTTCTCCTCGAGCGGGATCTCTACGTGCTCGACGAGCCGATGAGCGGCCTTGACCCCGCCGCCCGGGTCGCGGTGAAATCCGTGCTGCGCCGGCTGGCGAGCGAGGGCAGGACGCTGTTCTTCACCTCGCATGTCCTCGCCGACGTCGAGGAGCTGTGCTCCTCGATCGCGGTGCTGGATGCGGGAACGGTCCGCTTCCGCGGCACGCCGGCGGCGCTGTGCGCGCGCTACGCGCAAACCAGCCTGGAGCGGGCCTTCATGAGGTGCATCCGTGACGACGAATCCGCAAGCCGCGCCTGACGCCCGTCCGGCGCTGCTGGTCGTCGACGACGACTCGCTGATCACCGACACGCTGGCGTTCGCCCTGGGCGCCGATTACGAGGTCTACGCCTGCGACTCGCGCGCCCAAGCCATCGAGCTGCTGCGCCAGCTGCCCAAGCCGCCGCCGCTTGCGCTGGTCGACCTCGGCCTGCCGCCGGTGCCGCATTCGCCGCAAGAGGGCTTTCAGCTGATCGCCGAGCTCCTCGCCCACTCCCCGCAGATGAAGATCTTCGTGCTGTCGGGCCAGAACGATGCCGCCAATGCGCGCCACGCGCGCGCGCTCGGCGCCTGGGAGTTCATCGCCAAGCCGAGCGACCCCGTGCTGCTGAAGCGCGCCCTCGCGCGCGCGCTCGAGCTGCCGGCCGCCGACGAAGCCGAGCTGGTGGGCGCGAGTCCGGCGCTCGCCAAGCTAAAGAGCCAGGTCGCCCAGTTCGCCGCCTCGCCCTACTCGGTGCTGATCGAAGGCGAGTCCGGCAGCGGAAAGGAAATGGTCGCGCGCAGCCTGCACCGGCTGTCGCCGCGAGCCAATCGCCCTTATCTGACGCTGAACTGCGCTGCCATCGCCCCTACCCTGGTCGAGCCGACGCTGTTCGGATACGTGAAGGGCGCCTTTACCGGGGCGAGCACCAACAAGCCGGGCTACTTCGAGGACGCGCAGGAGGGCACGCTGTTCCTCGATGAGATCGGCGAGCTGCCCCTCGAGCTGCAGGCAAAGCTGCTGCGGGTGCTGGAGAATGGCGAGTACCAGCGCGTGGGCGAGACGCAGCCACGCATGTCTGGCTGCCGGGTGATCGCGGCAACCAACCGCGACTTGCGGCGGGAGGTGAAAAAAGGCGCCTTTCGGGCCGATTTGTACCACCGCCTGTCGGTGTTCACGCTCGGCGTGCCGCCGCTGCGCGAGATGGAAGACGACAAGCTGACACTGCTCGATCACTTCCGGCGCCTCAATGCCGCCCAGTCGGGCGTGCAGCCCTTCGAGCTCGACGCGGAGGCGCTCGGGCGCTGGCAGCAATACGACTTTCCCGGCAACGTGCGCGAGCTGCGCAACATCGTCATCCGGCTGGTCACCAAGTATCCCGGGCAGCGGCTCTCGGTCGCCGAGATCGAGGCCGAGCTCGACTTGGAGGCCCCCGCGCCGCAGACCGGCGCTGGGGCCGGCGCAATCGCCGAGCAGGCGCTGCGCCAGCTCGAGCGCGCCGGCGCCTTCGACCTGGATGAGACGCTGAAGGCCTGGGAGCGCGGCTACATCGAGGCCGCGTTGCGCCTCACGCGCGGCAACGTCAGCCAGGCGGCCAAGCTGCTCGGGGTCAACCGCACCACCCTATACAGCCGCATGCAGACGGAAGCCGGGGAACCTCAAGGCGGTTCCCCCGCACCCCGTCCCCCAAGGGAAAGGAGTTAGCGGTTGGCGCTGTATCTGGAGCATTTCGGGCTCGGCGAGGCGCCCTTCCGCATCACCCCACACACCGACTTTTTCTTCGAGGAGGCGGAGCGCGGCGCCACGCTCGAAGCGCTGATCTATGCCGTGCTGCACGACGAGGGCATCGTCAAGGTCTCGGGCGAGGTAGGCAGCGGCAAGACCATGCTGTGCCGCGTCCTGATGGAGCGCCTGCCCTCGCACGTCGACACCATCTACCTCGCCACGCCCTCGCTCGCCAGCGACGAGATCCTGCACGCCATCGCCGACGACCTCGACCTCAAGCTTTCGCAGGAGCGCCGCACCGTGGCGCTGCGCGAGCTGCAGGAACAGCTGATCAGCCGCTACGCCGCCGGCCGCCGCGTCGTGATCCTGATCGACGAAGCGCACGCCATGCCCGACGACACGCTGGAGCAGGTGCGGCTGCTGTCGAACCTCGAGTCCAACCGGCACAAGCTGCTGCAGATCGTTCTCTTCGGCCAGCCCGAGCTCGACGCCACGCTAGCCAAGGCGTCGCTGCGCCAGCTGCGAGACCGCATCACGCACGCCTTCCGCATGCGGCCGCTGTCGCGCGATGAAGTGACGCGGTACCTGAGTTTTCGCATGCGCGCGGCCGGCTACCGCGGGCCGGAGCTCTTCATGCCGCGCGCGAGCGCCCTGGTCGCGCACGCCTCGGGGGGGCTCACGCGCCGCATCAACATCCTCGCCGACAAGGCTCTGCTCGCCGCCTTCACGCAGAACACGCATGCGGTGACCGACCGGCACGTGCGCGCGGCAGTCGCCGACTCCGAGTTTGCCGCGGTCAGGCGGCCCGCGCGGCCGGCTACCTATGTCGCCGCCGCGCTTGCCGCAGGCCTCGCCATCGGCGCAGCGATTCCGTGGTGGCTGTCGAAGGCGCAGCACCAGGCGGAGCCGCCTCGCGCGCAGATTGCGTCGATCCCCCCCGCAGCTGCCGGGGTGCTCGCGCCGCAGCCCCTGCCCGCGGCGACAAACCCGGTTTCCGAGCCCGAACCGCTGCTAAGCCAGTCCCAGCTGCGCCGCCTGAGCGGATATTCGTCCGCCGGCCAGCAGCTGCTCGAGGAGCGCCTCGCGGCGGCCCGCGAGCGCCTCGAGCGCGCCCCGGACGAGCACTTCGGCATCGAGCTGTTCGTCACGGACAATGCGGATCCGGCGCGCATGGAGCGCTTCCTTATGCGCGCACGCGACATGGTGCCCCTCGGCGAGCTTCTGGTGATTCCCATCGGGCGCGGCGGGCACTACCGCCTGCGCGTGGTGTTGGGCGAGTTCGCCGACCGCGAGCAGGCGCAGGCCGCGGAACGACGCCTGCCGCCGAAATACCAGCAGGCGTTCCGCAGCGCACCACGCAGCTTTGCCGAGCTCCGCGAACAGATTTAGTAAAAGCGTGAAAAATGCCTGCGCGACAGGCGTTTACGGCACTTTCCTCAAACTAAAATCATGTTATCCTTGCCGCCCAGAGGGAGCCCGCGCCATGAGAACGGGGACGGCGGCTACGGTCGCTGTACTAACAGTAGTGCTTGCCGCTTGCGGCCAGAAGCCGCTCAAGCCGGCCGAAACGCATCTGCGCCAGGACGAGCCGCGCGCCGAAGGCACGATTCCGCCGCCGGTGCAGGTGACGCCCGTGCTGCCGAAGCCCAGGCCTGCGTCCCGGCCCGAGACCTACAGCGTCGTCGTCAACAACGTGCGCGTGCAAGAGCTTCTCTTCGCGCTCGCGCGCGACGCCAAGCTCAACGTCGACATCCATTCCGATATCACCGGCAGCGTCACCCTGAATGCCATCGATCAGACACTGCCGCAGCTGCTCGCGCGCATCTCGCGCCAGGTCGACATGCGCTACGAGATCGATGGCCAGACCCTGATCGTGATGCGCGACACGCCTTACCTGCGGATCTACCGGGTCGATTACGTCAATTTGTCGCGCGACGCACGCAGCGTAGCCAGCCTGTCTACGCAGGTCAGCGGCTCGGTCCAAACCGGCGGCGGCGGCGGTGGCGGCCAGAACAATTCCACGGCCACCATCAACTCGCTGTCGGCCAACAAGTTCTGGGACACCCTGGTCGCGAACGTGAAGGAAATCCTGCAGGAGACCGACAAGGTGTTGCCGACGGGCGTGCAGGCCCCGGTCGCTTCCACGACCGCACCCGCGACCGGCGCTGCGCCGGGCGCGGCCCCCGCGATTCCCAGTACGACCTTCCGCGAAGCCGCCTCCGTGATCCCGAACCCCGAGAGCGGCATCCTCAGCATCCGGGCCACCTCGCGCCAGCACGAAAAGGTGCAGGAGTTTCTCGACAGCGTGCTGGCGAGCGCGCGGCGCCAGGTGCTGATCGAGGCGACCGTAGCCGAGGTTCAGCTCAACAACGAATACCAGCGCGGCATCGACTGGCAGCGGCTGCGCACCGGCGCCGCCGGTGTCGGCGTCCCGGCCTTCGGCACCGGCCGCAGCGGCCTGGAATTCGGCCAGGCCTCGGCCAATACGCCGGCCAACGTCAGCACCAACGCCTTCGTGCTGGGAGGCGCGATCACCAGCCTGAATTTCAATCTCGCCATCAAGCTGCTCGAATCCTTCGGCGACGTGCGCGTGCTCTCCAGCCCGAAGATCAGCGTGCTGAACAACCAGACCGCGGTGCTCAAGGTGGTCGATAACCTGGTGTATTTCACCATCTCGGCCAACACCACCTCGGCCTCCAACGCGCCGGCCATCACCACCTTCAGCACCACGGTGAACTCGGTCCCCGTCGGCTTCATCATGAGCGTGGTGCCGCAGATCAGCGAGAGCGACGCAGTGCTGCTCAGCCTGAGGCCGACGATTTCGCGCAAGATCGGCGACGTCGCCGACCCCAATCCAAGCCTCGCCGCGGCCGGCGTCACCAGCCTGATTCCCGTCATCCAGACGCGCGAGATGGAGTCGCTGCTGCGCGTGCAGAGCGGGCAGATCGCGGTGCTGGGCGGCCTGATGCAGGACTCGGTCACCAACATCGAGGACACCATCCCCGGCGTGCGCGCCATCCCGGGGCTCGGCAAGCTGCTGTCGCAACGTCGCGACCTGAACCAGAAGACCGAGCTGGTCATCTTCCTGCGCCCGGTGGTGATCCGCGACGCCAGCCTGGACGGCGATTTCTCCAGCTTTCGCGCCCTGCTGCCCGGACCGGACTACTTCAGCAAGCCCAATCCCAGCCGGCCACGGAGTCGCGCCGACTGATATGAGCTTGCTGCTCGAGGCCCTCAAGAAAGCCGAGAAGGCAAAAGAGGAGGCGCAGCGCCGCGCCAGCTCGGAATCTTCGGGCGAGCCGGCGTCGCTGCAACTTGAAGGCGAAGCGCCCGCGCCCAAGTCCGTCCTCACCCGCGACAAGCTGCCGGATATTACGAAGCCGCTGGAGATCGCAGCCGACGGCCCCGCGCCCCAGGCCGCATCCGAATCGATGGCGCGCACGCCGGAGCCGAGCCTGCAGCCGGCCGCTGCGCCGCGGGGGTCGCCCCAGGCGCGCCGCGCCGACGCGCAAAGCGCGGGCCGAGCAACGGCGAAGAAAGTATTCGAGGCGAAGTTCAAGGAGCCGAACCCGCGCATGCCGTTCTACGTCCTGATGGGCGCGCTCGGCGTATTTACCCTGGGAACGGTGGTCTACTTCTGGTATCAGCTGCGGCCGCCGCCGCAGCTCGTGAACGCGAATCCGCCGCGCTCGGCGAGCGAAGCGCCAGCGGCGGCCGCGCCGCCGAGCAGGCCGGCGGCGCCGGCCAGTGCGCCCGCTGCGGCTGCGAGCGCGATTCCGGGTCTTCCGGGAACCACGGCAGCACAGCCTGCGCCAGCGCCCAGGGTCCCGGCACAAGCCGCGGCGCCCGCGGCCCCGCCGGCAGCAGAGCAGCCCCGCCTCGCGCCGCGCTTTCAACCGCCGCCCCGGCAAGCCGCGGCCGCCACGGAACTCAGCGTCAGCCGCGCCGCTCCGGTAGTGCATCCCCAGGTAGAGTCCGGATACGCCGCATATGTGACAGGGGACCTGGCGGGCGCACGCGCCGCATACCAGCAGGCGCTGCAGGAAGAGCCGGCGAATCGCGACGCGGCGCTCGGCCTGGCGGCGGTCGAGGTGCGTTCCGGCCGCTACGAGTCGGCGGAGTCGCTCTATGCGCGGCTACTGCAATCGGATCCGCGCGATTCGCACGCGCAGGCGGGGCTGATTGCGCTGCGTGGCGGCCGCTCCGACCCGCTGGCGGCGGAGAGCCGCGTAAAGAACATGCTCGCCGCGGATCCCGGCGCGCACGTGCTGAATTTCACGCTCGGCAACCAGCTCGCGCAGCAGGGACGCTGGCCCGAGGCGCAGCTCGAATATTTCAAAGCCTTCGCCGCCGAGCCCGACAACCCCGACTTCGCCTACAACCTGGCGGTCAGCCTCGATCATCTGCGCCAGCCCAGGCTGGCGCTCGAGTACTACCGGCGCGCGATCAGCCTCGCCAGGACCCGCGGCGCCGGCTTCGAGCTCGGCTCGGCGCAGAGCCGCGTCGAACAGCTCGCCCGCTGACAGAATCTGACAGCCCTTGGGAAAAGTCGATAACGCCCCGCTAGAGGCCCTCACTATCATTTCGCTCGCATGAATTCCCCGACCAATCCACAGGCGAAGCGCCACCTCGGCCAGATCCTCATCGATCAGGGGATCCTCACCGAGGACCAGCTGCGCATCGCGCTGCTCGAGCAGACCAAGCAGCACGTCCCGGTGGGGCGGCTGCTGGTGCAGCTCGGCTTCGTGTCCGAGGCCACTCTTCGCGACGCGCTGTCGGAGAAGCTCGGCCTGCAGGCGGTCGACCTGGGGCGGATCATCGTCGACCCGACCGCGCTGAAGCTGGTGCCGCGCGAGATGGCCCGCCGCTACCGCATCTTTCCGGTCGCGCTCGACCGGCAGCAGAAGAAGTTCATCGTCGCCCTGGCCGACACCAACAACATCGTAGCGGTCGACCAGCTGCGCGCCCATCTGAAGGGCGAATTCGAGGTCGAGCTGCGCCTCGCCGGCGACTCCGAGATCGAGAACGCGATCGAGCACTACTACGGGCACGAATTCTCGATCGACGGCATCCTCAAGGAGATCGAGACCGGCGAGGTCGACTACACCACGGTCGCCGAGGGCGACGAGTATTCGCAGCCGGTGGTGCGCCTGATCTCCGCGCTTCTCGCCGACGCGGTCGAACGCGGCGGCTCCGACATCCATTTCGAGCCCGAGCAGAACTTCCTGCGCATCCGCTACCGCATTGACGGCGTGCTGCGCCAGATCCGCTCGCTGCACAAGACCTACTGGCCGGCGATGGCGGTGCGCCTCAAGGTGATGGCCAAGATGAACATCGCCGAGACGCGCGCGCCGCAGGACGGCCGCATCTCGGCCACCATGTCGGGGCGGGTGGTCGACTTCCGCGTCGCGAGCCTGCCCACCACGCACGGCGAGAATCTGGTGCTGCGCATCCTCGACCGGCAGAAGGGAATCGTGCCGCTCGACAAGCTGAACCTCGAGGAGACGCAGCTCGAGCAGCTCAAGCGCATGATCGCGCGTCCCGAAGGCATCATCCTGGTGACCGGGCCCACCGGCAGCGGCAAGACCACCACCCTGTATTCGATCCTCAATCACATCAATTCCGACGGCATCAACGTGATGACGCTGGAGGATCCGGTCGAGTACCCGATGACCTTGATCCGTCAGACCTCGGTCTCGGAGGCGAGCAAGCTCGACTTCGCCAACGGCATCCGGGCGATGATGCGCCAGGACCCCGACGTCATCCTGGTGGGCGAGATCCGCGATCACGATACCGCCGAGATGGCGTTCCGCGCCGCGATGACCGGCCACCAGGTGTACTCGACGCTGCATACCAACTCGGCGGTCGGCGCCTTTCCGCGCCTGCTCGACATCGGCATCGTGCCCGACATCCTGGCGGGCAACATCATCGGCATCCTGGCGCAGCGCCTCGTGCGCAAGCTGTGCCGCACCTGTCGGCAGTCCTACGATCCGGACGCGCGCGAACGGCGCCTGCTCGGCCTGACCCCGACCGAGCCGGCAGCCATTTTCCGCACGGTCGGGTGCGAGCAATGCGAATACCAGGGCTACAAGGGCCGGCAGTCGATCCTCGAGCTGCTCAAGATCGATGCCGGCATCGACGAGCTGGTTGCGCGCCGCGCCACGGCGCGCGAAATCCTCACCGCGGCGCGCGCCAATGGCTTCAAGACGCTCGCCGACGACGGCGTGCGCGTAGTGCGCAACGGCACCACCAGCCTGGATGAGCTGATGCGGGTGGTCGATCTTACCGACCGCATGGCCTGATGGCCCTGTTCGCCTACAAGGCCATCGACTCGCGCGGCAAGAGCGTGATGGGCCGCGTCGAGGCCGTCAACCTGTTCGACCTGGAGCAGCGGCTTGCGCGCATGGAGCTCGACCTGGTCAGCGGCGCGCCGTCGAGCCAGAAAACGCGCTTCCTCGGCGGCCGCGTCGCCCGGCAGGACCTCATCAACTTCTGCTTCCACCTGGAGCAGCTGGCCGTGGCCGGCGTGCCGGTCATGGAGGGCCTCGTCGATCTCCGCGAAAGCGTTGAGAATCAGCGCTTTCGTGAGGTGGTGGCCGGGCTCGTCGAGTCGATCGAGGGCGGCAGGACCCTGTCGCAGGCGCTGGCGGAGTTTCCCGAGGTATTCGGCAAGGTGTTCGTGAGCCTGGTGCGCTCCGGCGAGCAGACCGGCAAGCTGTCCGAAGTCCTGAAAAGCCTGGCCGACTCGCTGAAGTGGGAGGACGAGCTTGCGGCGCAAACCAAGAAGCTCATGATGTACCCGGCCTTCGTCGGCAGCATCGTGCTGCTGGTGACCTTCTTCCTGATGATCTACCTCGTGCCGCAGATGACCGGCTTCATCCGCAACATGGGGCAGGAGATCCCCCTGCAGACCCGCATCCTAATGGCGGTGTCGAATTTCTTCGTCAACTACTGGTGGGCGGTCATCCTGGCGCCGTTCGCGGCCTGGGGCGGCCTCAAATTCGCCGCCAAGCGCAATCCGGCCGTGGAGTACGCGATCGACCACTACAAGATCTCGATGCCGCTGGTGGGCCCGATCCTGCGCAAGATCATCCTGTCGCGCTTCGCCTCGAGCTTCGCCATGATGTACTCCTCGGGGATCACGGTGCTCGA
>DASQGB010000068.1:0-2305 GCA_035632815.1 Burkholderiales bacterium
TATTTCCTCTACTCGGCGCTGGCGATGATGGCCGACAGCATCGAGCACGTCATCAGCTACTGGATCATCTTCGAGAAGTTCCGCTCGCCCGCGCTCGCCGGCTTCGCGGTGCTGTCGCACTGGCTGCCGTTCCTGCTGTTCTCGGTGTGGTCGGGCGCCCTCGCCGACCGCTACGATCCGCGCCGCATGATCCAGCTCGGCATGCTGCTGTTCATCCTCGCTTCGGCCGGCTGGGGGCTTTTGTTCCTCGCCGACGCGCTGCAGATGTGGCACGCGGCGCTGCTGCTCGTGGTCCACGGCTTCGCCGGGGTTTTCTGGGCTCCCGCCGGCCAGCTCCTGATCCACGACATCGTCGGCGAGAAGGAGCTGCAAAGCGCGGTGCGCCTCAACGCCACCGGCCGCTATCTCGGCCTCCTGTTCGGGCCGGCGGTGGGCGGCGTGATCCTGCTCGCGATGGGGCCGGCCTGGGGCCTGCTGTTCAATACCGTCATCTATGTGCCGCTGATCCTGTGGTTGTGGAAGGCGCCGTACGGAAGGAAGGACAAACCGGTTGCGCAGCGTGTAAGGGGATGGCGAGACATCGGCGCGACCGTCCGCGAAATCGCGGGCAATCGGGTCATCGTGTCGATGACGCTGCTCGCGGGCGGCGCATCGCTGCTGGTGGGCAATGCCTACCAGGCGCAGATGCCCGAATACGCGCACGATCTGGGCCACGCCGACGGCGGCATGACGTATAGCGCGCTGCTCGCCGCCGACGCCGCCGGCGCGCTTGTCGCCGGGCTGGTGCTCGAGAGCCGCGGCCTGCTGCAGGCCAAGCCGCGCAGCGCCATCGTGCTCGCCATGCTGTGGTGCGTGGCGATCGGCGGCTTCGCCGCCGCCACGTCCTACCCGCTCGCGCTCGCTCTGCTGTTCGCCGCCGGCTTCCTCGAGCTCGCCTTCAACGCCATGGCGCAAACGCTGGTACAGCTCAATGCGCCAGCCCAGGCACGCGGGCGGGTGATCGGGCTTTTCGTCATGTCCAGCCTCGGCCTGCGCGCCTTCAGCGGGGTGACGGTCGGCCTGGGCGGTGCCCTCATCGGCATTCACTGGTCCCTCGCTCTGAGCGCCGCATTGCTGCTCGCCATGACAATGGTGCTGGTGGCCTTCATGATGACCCGACGCGAGACATGAGGGGGCTCGACTACGCGCGCAGCATGGCCGCCTACAACGGCTGGATGAACGAGCGGCTGTACGAGTGCTGCGCCCGGCTTGGCGATGATGATAGAAAGCGCGACGCGGGCGCCTTCTTCAAGTCGATCCACGGCACGCTTAACCACCTGCTGCTCGGCGATCGCATCTGGATGGGACGCTTCACCGGACGGCCTTTCGCGGTCAAGTCGCTCGACCAGGAGCTGTACGCCGATTTCGGCGAGCTGCGCGACGAGCGACGCAAGACCGACGCCGACATCAGTCAGTGGGCCGCGGGACTCACGGAGGCGGCCTTCGCGAGCGAGCTGTCGTACACGAGCGTCGTCAACCCGCAGCCGCGGCGCTATCCCTTGTGGTTTGCCGTGACGCACTTCTTCAATCACCAGACGCATCACCGCGGCCAGCTCACGACGCTCCTTTTCCAACGCGGCATCGACCCGGGAGTTACCGACTTGATATGGCTTCCGCGATGAAAGACGCCGGCTACTTCCTGGTCGTGCGCTTCTGGATAGACGCCGGCGCCGAGGCGCAGGTGATGCGCTGGCTCGAAGGCGGCCACGTCGCCGAGGTGCTGCGCCAGCCCGGCTTCCTGTGGTGCCGGCGGCTCAAGGTCGCGCAGGGCGGCTATTCGATGCTGTACGGCATCGCCTCGCGCAAGGATTTCGACGCCTACCAGAACAACAAGGCGCTGCACGACAAGTTCAACCGCGAGCGCGAGCCTTTCGCGCAGCAGCTGCGGATCGAGCGCTTCTCTGGAGAGGTGGAGTTTTCCTTGGAGAGGGAAAAGCAATGACCGATTGGGACAAAGGCCTGGTAAAGCACCTCGGCATCAAGTTCGTCGAGGTCGGCCGCGAGCGCGTCGTGGCGGAGCTGGAAGTGCGCGAGGCGCTGATGACCACCACCGGCACGCTGCACGGCGGCACGCTGATGGCGTTCGCCGACACGGTCGGCGCCGCCGGCACGGTGGCCAATCTCGAGCAAGGCCAGAGCACCGCGACGCTCGAGTCGAAGACCAACTTCTTCGCCGCCTGCAAGGCCGGCGCGGTGCGGGCCGAGGCGACGCCGCTGCACCGGGGAAAGCGCACGCACGTCTGGCAGACGCGCGTCACCGACCAGG
>DASQGB010000069.1:0-6949 GCA_035632815.1 Burkholderiales bacterium
CACGCCGCCGAAGCCGGCGAAGCGCTGCCGGGTGTCGTCTTCGGCGAGGATCGCGCGCAGCTCGCGGTTCAGCGCGTCGACCACCGGCCGCGGCGTGCCCGGCGCCACGGCGAGGCCGAGCCAGGAGCTGAACTCGACGCCCGCGAGCGTCTCGCCTACGGTCGGCACCTCAGGCATCAGCGGATAGCGTCCCGCGGAGGACAGCGCGAGCGGGCGCAGGCGGCCGCTGCGGATCTGCGGGAAGGCGAAAGTCGCGGTCTCGATCAGCACATCGATGCGGCCGCCGAGCAGCTCGGTGAAGGCGGGCGCGGCGCCCTTGAACGGCACGTGCAACATCGTAGTGCCGGCCTCGATGTTCATCCATTCGCCGAGCAGATGGTGCAGGCTACCCGGGCCGGCGGAGGAGTAGCTGATGCGCCCGGGCTGCGCCTTCGCCTGCGCGATGAGGTCGGCGAGCGACTTGATCGGCGACTGCGGCGCGACCGAGATCGTCATCGGGTACTCGATCACCACGCTGACCATGGCAAAGCCCTTCACCGGATCGTAGGGCAGCTCCCTCATCACCGCCGCCGTGCCCGGGTGACCCCCGGTCAGCAGCACCATGCTGGCGCCGTCGGGCGGCGCCTTAGCCACCGCGTCGTTGGCGATCAGCCCGGTACCGCCGACTTTCTGCTCGACCACCACCGGCTGCCGGATGCGCTCGGAGAGCCTGTGGCCGAGGAAGCGGCTGATGAGGTCCGTACTACCGCCCGGCGGGAATCCGACGTAGAAGCGAACAGGTTTATCTAGAGTCTGTGCTCCCAAAGAACTGCTGAACAGGGCAAGCAGTAAAAACCTAATCATCGGCGATGGTATTGACGAGGATACCCACCTTGTCGATCTCGATCTCCACCGTATCGCCTGGCTTCATCCACACCGGCGGGGTGCGCCGCGCGCCGACGCCGCCCGGCGTGCCGGTGACGATGACGTCGCCGGGCAGCAGCGAGGTGAAGGCCGAGACGTACTGGATGATGCGCGGGATCTTGAAGATCATCTGCTCGGTGGTGGCGTGCTGCATGCGCTCGCCGTTCAGGCGGCAGGAGAGCGTCATCTTGGTGCCCGGCGGAATGTCGTCGGCGGTCACGAGCCACGGCCCGAAGCCGCCGGTCCGCGCGAAGTTCTTGCCTGCGGTCCACTGGATGGTGTGGCGCTGCCAGTCGCGCACAGAGCCGTCGTTGTAGCAGCTGTAGCCGAAGATGTGATTCCACGAATCTTCTTCAGAAATTCTTCTTCCAGCCTTCCCGATGACGACCGCGATCTCGGCCTCGAAGTCGAGGTTCTTCGATTCGCGCGGGCGCAGGATCGGCTGCCGGTGGCCGACCTGCGACTCGGCCACGCGCAGGAAGAGGGCCGGGTTCTCTGTGTTGTCGCGCCCGGTCTCGACCACGTGATCCTGGTAGTTGAGCCCGACGCAGACGATCTTGTCGGGATTCGGGATGACCGGCAGCCAGACGACGTCCGACTCCTTGTAGTCTGGCGCCTCGGAGAGATGCTTCGCCGCGTCGGCGAATCCGTTGCCGGCGATGAGCGCCTTGAGATCGGGGTATTGGTTGCCTAGGTAGCGCTTCAGGTCGACAATGCCCTTCTGGGTGACGGCGCCGTAGCTCGCGCCCTGCGCCGTCCGGTAGGTAGCCAATTTCATATCGCCATGACCTCGGTTCCTTCGCTAGCGTTCAGCCACATGGGGATGTTCGTGACCGACCTCGCGCGAATGGAGGATTTTTACACACGCGTACTCGGTTTTACCGCAACCGACCGCGGCGAGCTCGAAACGCCGCGCGGCGCGGTGCGGCTGGTGTTCCTGAGCCGCGACCCGAAGGAGCACCACCAGATCGTGCTCGCCAGCGGCCGCCCGGAGAAGCTGCCGTTCAACCCGATCAACCAGGTCTCCTTCCGCATGGCCGAGTTCGCCGGCCTGCGCGAGATGCACCGGCGCCTCCAACAGGAGAAGGTCGCCGAGCTCTCGCCGGTATCGCACGGCAACGCGCTGTCGCTGTACTTCCGCGACCCCGAGGGCAACCGCATCGAGCTGTTCATCGACACGCCATGGTATTGCCGCCAGCCGCAGCGCATTCCCATGGACATGCAGCTCTCGGATGCCGAGATGTGGAAATGGGCCGAGGCCGAGGCGAGCAGCCAGCCCGATTTCAAGCCCGTGGAAGAGTGGCGGGCCGAGGTGGCGCAAAAAATGGGGGAGAGATGAAAAAACTAATCGCGATCCTGCTGCTCGTTCCCTGCGTTGCGCTGGCGCAGGGCTATCCGTCGAAGCCGGTGCGCCTGGTCGTGCCGTTTCCTCCCGGCGGCACCACCGACCTGATCGCGCGTATGGTGCAGCCCAAATTCCAGGAGTTTCTCGGCCAGAGCGTCATCATCGAGAGTAAGCCTGGCGCGGGCGGCGCAGTGGGCGCGGCCGATGTGGCGCAGTCCGCAGCCGACGGCTACACGCTGCTGCTGGTGTTCGACACCCACGCGGTGAACCACCACATCTACAAGATGGCGCCGGACCCGTTCAAGGCGCTCGAGCACATCATGCTGATGGTGACTTCGCCGAGCGCGCTGGTCGCGGTAACGAACTTTTCACCGCTGAACCTGAAACAGCTCGTGGCGCACGCCAAGGCCCAGCCGGAGAAGGTGACCTACGCCACTGCCGGCGCGGCGAGCTCGAATCACCTCGGCGCGCTGCTGCTCGAGCAGCAGGCCGGCATCAAGATGACCCATGTGCACTACAAGGGCGGCGGGCCGATGATCCAGGCGCTGCTCGGCCAGCAGATCGACATCGCTTTTATCTCGACGCCGCTGATCCTGCCGCACATCAAGGCCGGCAAGGTGAAGGCGATCGCCGTGGGCGGCAAGCAGCGCATCGCGGTGCTGCCCGAGGTGCCGACGCTCGGCGAGACCTATCCTGGCTTTGAGCAGATATCGTGGTTCGGCATCCTTGGCCCTGCAGGTCTGTCAAAAGAAGTTTCTGCGAAAATCCACCGCGACATGGGCCGCACACTTGCCGTGCCGGAAGTGCGCGACCGGCTCTCCGAGCGCGGCTTCGAGGTGGCGGTGAGCTCGCCGGAGGAGTTCGTGCGCTTCGTGCGCGCTGAATCCGACAAGCTCGGGAAACTGATCCGGGAAAACAAGATCCAGGCGGAATAGATGCGCGAGTGAAGAGCTTCGTCTACAACGGCCTGCCCTCGCGGGTGGTGTTCGGCGCCGGCTGCATCAGGAAACTGCCCGAGGAGGTCGCCCGCCTCGGCACGAAGCGCGCGCTGCTGCTCTCCACGCCGGGGCGCGCGTCCATGGTGCGCTCGCTCGCAAAAGACCTGCCGGTCGCAGGCCACTTCGATCGGGCGGACATGCACACCTCCGTGGATTTGTCGAAACAGGCGCGCGAGCTCGCCGCCAGCATCGAGGCGGACTGCTGCGTCGCCGTCGGCGGCGGCTCGACCATCGGTATCGCCAAGGCGATCGCGCTCACCTCCGCCCTGCCGGTGATCGCGGTGCCGACCACCTACTCGGGCTCGGAGATGACCACCATCTGGGGCCTCGTGGAAGGCGGCGCGAAGAAGACCGGGCGCGATCCGAAGGTGCTGCCCAGGGTGGTGATCTACGATCCCGAGCTGACCCTCGACCTGCCGCCGGCGATCTCGGCGGCGAGCGGCATGAACGCCATGGCGCATTGCGTCGAGGCGCTGTACGCGCACGACGGCAACCCGATCATTTCGCTGATGGCCGAGGAAGGCATCCGCGCGCTTGCTCTTGCCTTGCCGAAAATCATCTCCAACGGGAAAAACCTGGACGCGAGAAGCGACGCGCTGTACGGCGCCTGGCTCGCCGGCTGCAGCATCAGCACCACCAGCATCGCGCTGCATCACAAGCTGTGCCATGTGCTCGGCGGTTTCGGCCTGCCGCACGCCGAAACGCATTCGATCTTGCTGCCGCACACGGTGCGCTACAACCAGGAGGCGGCGCCCGAGGCGATGTCGCGCATCGCCAAGGCGATCGGCGCTGCCGATCCTGTCCTGGGGATCTACGATCTCGAGAAGCGGCTGGGCATGCCGATGAAGCTGGCCGACATCGGCATGCAGCAGGGCGACCTCGAGCGCGCGGCGCGCATCGCAGCCGAGGCGCCGTATCCGAACCCTAGGAAAGTCGAGTACGGGCCGGTGCTCGCGCTCCTGCGCGACGCGTACGAGGGGCGGCGTCCTTCTGCGGCACGGCCTTCAGTCCAGCGGTGAGGATGAACTTCATGGCCTCCTCGCGCGACATCGCGACCGGCTGAACTTTCTCGCGCGGCACGAAGACCATGTAACCGCCGATCTGGTAGCTCATCGGCAGGTACACCGCCACCTCGCCCTCGCTCGCCACGCCCGCCGGGAGATCGCCGAATTCCTGGCGCGTGGCGAAGCCGAGCAGCCGCAGCTCGCCGGGCAGGGTCACCGCGACGACCTGCATCGAGGACTCCTTGTGGTCCGCGAACAGGCCGAAGAGGTCGCGCAGCGCCGCGTACACCGAGCGCACGAACGGTATCTCGAGCAGCACGCGCTCGGCCGTTCCGAACACCCGGCGAAAGATCAGGCCGTGCATCAGCAGCCCGACGGCGAACACCACGGCGATGGCGACCAGGAGTCCCATGCCGGTGCGGTAGTACTCGTCCGGGATGACCAGCATCAGCTGCTTGCCGAAGAAGCGCTCGGCCGCGCCGAGCACCCAGATCGTGAAATAAAGGGTGACCAGCACCGGCAGGACGGTCAGCAGGCCGGTGAAGAAAATCCTTCCGAGCATCGACCAGGCAGGCTTCATGGCATCATTTCTCCGAAGGAGTCCTCAGATGATCGCTGTGATATTCGAGTTTAGCGCCGACCCCGGGCGCAGGCAGGAGTACCTCGACCTGGCGGCCGGGCTGAATGCCGCGGTGAAGGATTTCGACGGCTTCATCTCGATCGAGCGCTTCCAGAGCCTGAGCAGTCCCGACAAGTACGTCTCGCTCTCGTTCTGGCGCGACGAGGAGGCGGTGCGCAAGTGGCGCAACGTGCAGAAGCATCGCGAGGCCCAGAAAAAAGGCCGCGCCGGCATCTTCTCTTCCTATCGCCTGCGCATCGCGCAAGTGCTGCGAGACTACACGATGGACGAGCGAGTGCAGGCGCCGCAGGACAGTCTCAGTTTCCACCGTGGGGTGCACGGATAGTCCATACCTTTCTCTTCAAAGAGGGCGGTTGGCGCGCGGAAGGCGAGTACCGCGACGCGAGCGGCACGGCTTCGCCGGTGAGCGGCGAGACCACCATCCGCCACGAAGAAAAGCGCTGGCTGTTCGAGGGCGTGCTCAGGGTGCGCGGCGAGCGCCCGGCGCTGCACCACAACCGCTACGAGATCGAGCCGTTCACCCCCGGTGCGCGCTCGACCCACTGGAGCTCGAGCAACCCGACGATCGGCGGGCTGCGCGGCCGTTTCATCGTCGCCGGCGATGCCATCCTGTCCTTCTACGCGAGCGGCACCGGCCGCTACCGCGGCTTCGAGTGCATCCAGCAGCGCGACGCGCGCCGCTATTCGGTGCGCGGCGCGCTGCTCGAGGAGGACAAGATCATCTCGTCCTGGGCGCTCGAGCTAGCTTCTCAATAGGCGCAGCCGCGATCGGACGCGCCGTCTCGAAGGCGCGCGCCGCGCGCAATACCAGCGCGTCGGCGTAGCGCGGCCCGACGATGTGCAGGCCGACCGGCAGGCCGGCCTTGGTGAAGCCGCAGGGAATCGAAGCCGCCGGCTGCTGCGTCAGGTTGAACGGGAAGGTGAAGGGCGTCCAGTCGACCCAGCGGTTGTGCAGCTTCGCGTCCGCGGTGTCCTTCGCGGCGTCGAACGCCGCGACCGCAAGGGTGGGCGTAAGGAGCAGGTCGTAGTCGCGGTGAAAGAGATTCATGTGCGCGCCGAGGGCGCCGCGCTTCATCTGGGCCTCGAGGATCTCCTGCGCGGTGATCTTCGCGCCCTGCACGGCGACCTCGACCAGGCCCGGGTCGACCAGGCCTTTTTTCTTGACCGTCTTCATGAGCGCGGCGGCGCCCGAGAACCACTGCGTGCGGAAGATCGGCTCGGGGTTGTCGAAGCCCGGGTTCTTTTCCTCGACCTTGGCGCCAAGGTCGGCGAACACCGCGACCGCATGCTTGACGATGGCGGCGATTTCCGCGTCGACCTTGGCGTAGCCGAGGTCGGGCGAATACGCGACGCGCAGGTCGGCGACGCCCTGGTCGAAGCCGGTGCGCCAGTCGCGCGGCTCGTAGGGCAGGGCGTGCCAATCGCGCGCGTCGGGCTGCGCGAGCACGTTTAGCATCAGCGCCGCGTCGGCCACGCTGCGCGTGATCGGCCCGACGTGCGCGACCGTGCCGAAGGGCGAGAGCGGCCAGGCCGGCACGCGGCCGAACGAAGGCTTGAGACCGAAGAGGCCGGTGAAGCTGCACGGGATGCGGATCGATCCGCCGCCGTCGGTGCCGACCGCAAGCGGCCCCATGCCCGCGGCGACCGCCGCGGCCGCTCCGCCCGAGGAGCCGCCGGGGGTCTTCTCCGGGTTCCAGGGGTTGCGCGTGATGCCGGTGAGCGCGCAGTCGGTGATGCCCTTCCAGCCGAACTCGGGCGTGGTGGTCTTGCCCAGCAGCACCGCGCCGCTTTCGCGCAGCCGCGCCGTCGCCGGCGCGTCGTCGTTCCACGGCCCTTTCGGGTCGACGGTTTTGGAGCCGCGCAGCGTCGGCCATCCCTTGGTGAGAATGATGTCCTTGATCGACACCGGCACGCCGTCGAGCAGCCCCTTCGGCACGCCGCTCATCCAGCGGGCCTCGGATGCCTTTGCCTCTTCCATCGCCTGCTGCGAAACCAGGACAAAGGCGTTCAGCACCGGGTTGAGCTGCTCGATGCGCTCGAGCACCGCGCGCGTGACGTC
>DASQGB010000070.1:0-3270 GCA_035632815.1 Burkholderiales bacterium
CCTTATCGCGTTTCCCGGGGTGATCCTGTTCTGGTTCATGATGCGCTCGGGCCTTGCCGACCTGTCGATCGGCTCAGCAGGGAAGGAGGGCGAAGGCGACGCGCGCGCTAGCAAGGCGGCGGACGCTTAGGATGACTTCGCGCTATTCGCCGGTGCAGCGATACACGGCGATGCTGCCCAGGAGATTGGGCAGCAGGGTCACGGGCTTGCCTTCATGCAGCACCAGGCGCTCGCGGATGCGGAAGCCCAGGCGCCGGCACAGGTCCTCGAAATCGGTGATAGTGCAGTGGTGGACATTGGGGGTTTCGTACCACTCGTAGGGCAGCGTGCGCGACACCGGCATCCTGCCGAGGACGACCTGCAGCCGCGCGCTCCAGTGGCCAAAGTTGGGGAAGCTGACGATGCCTTCTCGCCCGACGCGCAGCATCTCGCGCATCAGGAACTCGGTGCGGTGGATCGTCTGCAGCGTCTCCGACAGGATGACGCAGTCGAACGAGCCATCGGCGAACAGCGACAAGCCGCTTTCCAGGTCGACTTGCAGCACGTTGACGTCGTTGGCGACGCAGGCGAGCACGCTGTCGTCGTCGATCTCGACGCCGTAACCTGGCGCCTCGCGCGCCTGCCAGAGGGAGCGCAGCAGGGAGCCGTCGCCGCAGCCCAGGTCGAGCACGCGCGCCCCGCGCGGCACCCAGTGGACGATGGCGGCGAGGTCTGGCCTCACAGCTCTATGTTGTCGAAGTACGCGCGCAGCGCACCGTGGTAGCGCGGATCCTCGAGCAGGAAGGCGTCGTGGCCGCCTGGAGCGTCGATCTCGAGATAGGACACGATGCGCCGGTTGTCGAGTAGCGCGCGCACGATCTCGCGCGAACCCGCGGGCGGAAAGCGCCAGTCGGAATTGAACGAGACCACCAGGAACGCCGCCCGGGCGCGCGCGAGCGCCTGCGACAAGTCGTTGCCGTACTCGGCCGCCGGGTCGAAGTAGTCGAGTGCCTTGGTGATGCGCAGGTACGTGTTGGCGTCGAAGTAGGTGGAGAACTTGTCGCCCTGGTAGCGCAGATACGACTCGATCTCGAAGTCGACATCGAAATCGAAGCCCGGCGCGCCGCGGCGCAGGAGGCGCCCGAACTTCTCCGCCATCGCCTCGCCCGAGAGGTAGGTGATGTGGCCGATCATGCGCGCGAGGCGCAGGCCGCGCGTCGGCACGACCCCCTTGTCGTAGTAATGGCCGCCGTGGAAGTCCGGGTCGGTCATGATCGCCTGGCGCGCCACTTCGTTGAAGGCGATGTTCTGCGGCGTGAGCCTGGGCGCCGCCGCGATGACCACCGCGTGGCGGATGCGCTCGGGGAAGGAGAGCGACCACTGCAGCGCTTGCATCGCGCCCAGCGAGCCGCCGATCACCGCCGCGAAGCGCTCGATCCCCAGGCGCTCGGCGAGGCGCGCCTGCGCGGCGACCCAGTCTTCCACCGTCACCACCGGGAAATCGGCGCCCCAGGGCTTGCCGGTCGCCGGGTTCGGCGACGCGGGACCGGTGGAGCCGAAGCAGCTGCCGAGATAGTTGGTGCCGACGACGAAAAACCGCCGAACGTCGAGCGGCTTGCCGGGGCCGACGAGGTTGTCCCACCAGCCTATGTTGCCGGGGTCCTTCTCGTAGTAGCCGGCAACATGGTGCGAGGCGTTCAACGCATGGCAGACGAGAACGGCGTTGGAGCGCTGGGCATTGAGCTTGCCGTAGGTCTCGTAGGCGATGTCGTACGACGCCAGCTCGTCGCCGCTGCGCAGGCGTAACGGTGCGTCGAAATGCGCGTTCTGCGCCTCGACGGCGCCGACTGAAGACGGATCGTGTGGAGCGTTCACGGTCTCTTTAGCGGTATTTGTTATGCGCCCGCAAGCTGAACGTCAAATCGGCGCAACGCGGGGCGACCATACCACGAAACAAAGTCACTCTGCGGCGCGGGCAGCGCCTGTCTGGAGCAGGGCTTTGATTCTTTCGGCTGAAAAGCCGGCTTCGCCCAGCACCTCCCGGGTGTGTTCCCCCAGGCGCGGCGCGTGGCGCCGGTATTCGGGCGGGGATTGCGACCACTCCGAGGGCACGGCGAGCGATTTGATCGGGCCCTCGCTCGGATGCTCGACGATGCTCAGGTAGCCGATCGCGGCGAGGTGCGGGTCGGCCACGATGTCGTCGAGGCTGTTCATGCGCTGCACCGGAATATCGGCGCGCTCCAGCGCCTCTACCCACTGCGCGGTGGTGCGGCGCTTCATCTCCTCGGCGACGAACGCATACGCCTCGCCGTAGTGCCTGCTCCTTGCCTCCTGCGTTGCATACTTTTCCGAGCGCATCATCTCCTGCTTGCCGACGATGTCGAAGAAGGCCTTCCATTGCTTGTCGTTGTAAATGAGCGCGCAGACGTGGCCGTCCTTTGTCTGATAGGGGCGGCGGTCCGGGGCAAGGATGCGGTGGTAGCCCGGCTCGCCGTGCTGCGGCTCGAACGTGTAGCCGCCGAGGTGATCTCCCAGGACGATCTGCAGCAGGTGCTCGAACATCGGCACGTCGACGCGCTGGCCCTTGCCCGACTTCTCGCGGTAGTACAAGGCGGCGCTCACCGCGCTCGCCACCTGCTGCCCGACCGAGCGGTCGGCGACGATCATCGGCGCGTAGCGCGGCTCGCGCGCGCCCTGCTGGTGGAGCAGCCACGGGATTCCCGCCGCCCCCTGGATCATGTCGTCGTAGGCCGCCTTGGCGGCGTTGGGACCGCGCTGGCTGTAGCCGAAGCAGCCTACGTAGATTATTTTCTTGTTTACAGAGCGAGCGTCGTCATACGAAAGACGCAGGCGGGCCATCGCCTGGGGCCGGATGTTGTACACGAGGACATCTGATACTTTGATCAACGAAAGACAGGCTTCGCGCGCCGCGTCCTGCTTCAGGTCGAGCACCACCGAGCGCTTGTTGCGGTTGGTATTGAGGTAGATCGAGCCCATGCCGGGATTGCGGAATGGCCAGGCATAGCGCATCACGTCGCCCTCCGGCGGCTCGACCTTGATGACGTCCGCGCCGAAGTCGCCGAGGATCTGGGTGGCGTAGGGCCCCATGACCACCGTGGTCAGGTCGAGCACGCGCACCCCGTGCAGAGGGCCGGGCATCAGACGTTCAGCTTGGCGAGCAGGTCGCGCGTCTTGCCCGGGTCGGTGTTGCGCAGCACGCGCTGCGCGAGCGCCTGCACCTCGGCGAGATTGGTGCGCAGGATCCTCTCCTTGGTCGGCAGGAGCTGCGAC
>DASQGB010000071.1:0-4899 GCA_035632815.1 Burkholderiales bacterium
GCAGGCTGGGAGCCCGACTATGTCGACGTGCGCCGCCGGCAGGACCTCGCCCCGCCGCAGGCCGCGGACCGGGAGCGGGTTGTCCTGGCCGCGGCGCGCCTAGGCGCCACGCGGCTGATCGATAACCTGGAGTTCTAGCCCGGATAGGGGTCGAAGGTAATGGCCTCGACCGGGCAGCCCATCGCCTTGGCGAGCTGGTCCATCGCGTCGTCGGTGAGCTCGACCGGCTGGAAGTCCGCCTCGCCGCCCTTCGAGGAGATGAACCCCTCGGCGGCCGCCTCGCTGTTCCAGGTAACGACGGGGTCGGGGCTCACGCCGGCAAGCTGCCGGCAGATCGGGAAACCGTCGGATTTGTAGACGATGGCGTACATGGACGTGCGGGGCTGAATTTACCCGATGTGGCGGTGCCGCAACAAGAAATTGGCGGTCCGGGGGGGCGGTCAGCATAGGGGAGCCCCTGATTGTTTTTAGGCGGGGACGGGGCGTTTAATGGCTCAGGGTGGTCCTGGCGCGGCGCCCGCTGCGCCCGGATCGGGCTAATTAGCCCCCGGCCCAGGGGGCGCTTTTCTTGGGAGAGTGCACATGAGCAACATGAGCGACGCGGTTGGCTTGCGCATACCGTACGGAAGACCGAAATCGCAGTTCGACACGGAGTTTGATCCTTCGACCGGCACCATCTGGGGATACATGAATCCCCGCGGCACGCCTTGTTTCAACCTTGGCCTGCTTAAGGAAATCCGTGAGCACGACGCCGAGCTGGAGGCGAACCGGGGCAGCCTACTCATCGACGGCGCGTGCTACCCGGCGCGCTACTACGTGGGCGCATCGCGCTCGCCGCGCGTGTTCAACCTCGGCGGCGACCTGGCGCTGTTCATGCTGCTCATCAAGGCGCGTGACCGCGACGCGCTCGCCAACTACGCGGCCAAGTGCATCGACAATCTGTATCCGCGCATCCGCAATTACGGCTGCTCTACCCTCACCACGATCTCGTTGGTGCAGGGCGACGCACTCGGCGGCGGCTTCGAATGCGCGCTCACGGCCGATGTGATCATTGCCGAGGAAAGCTCGCAGATGGGCCTGCCGGAGATCATGTTCAATCTGTTCCCCGGCATGGGCGCCTATAGTTTGCTGGCGCGCAAGATCGGGCCGCGGGCCGCCGAAGAGCTGATTCTCGGGGGCAAGGTCCTGCCAGCTGCCAAGCTGCACGAGATGGGCGTGGTGGACGTACTGGCCAAGGACGGCGAGGGCGAGTCCGCGGTGCAGGGGTGGATCGCCGCCAACACGCGGCGCCGCAACGGCACGCAAGGCGTGTTCCGCGCCAGGCAGCTCGTGAATCCCATCCGCCGCGAGGAGCTCGACGCCATTGCCGGGGTTTGGGTGGAGGCGGCGCTGCGCCTTGAGGAGCGCGATCTGAAGATGATGAGCTGGCTGGTGCGCGCGCAGCAGCGCAGGCTCGAGGAGCTCATGCCCGACGACGCTGCGGTGGTGTTCGCAGCCGAGCCGCGGCTGGCAGTGGTTTAACCGCGCTCAGTGCAGCTTGGCATCGAGCAGCGCGACGAGGCGCGGCCAAAGCGCTGCCCCCGCGCGCCCGAAGAAGCCAAAGTGGCCGATGCGGTGCACTCCCGCCTCGGCCGGGGTGTAAACGACGTGCTGCTGCACCCGCAGACCCGGGTAGTACGAAAGCAGCCGCTTTGCGCTGGCGATGGTGGCAAAAGCATCATCGCTGATGGAAACCAGGAGCGCAGGGCGCTGCAGCTGCGCGCAACGATCGAGGAGCATCCGCGTCCGCTCATGCGCGGGTCCGCTCCCCGTCGGGCGCAGGTCCGAAGAGCGGCGCGCGGCCCATTGCAAGGCAATCCCCGCGGGAATGTCCTCGCCCAGCCCAAGGCGATGCGCGGGGAAATACCCCAGTACACGGGTCAGCACCGGCATCACGCCGTGCCACATCGCGGCCATCGGTAGACGGTAGAGCCGCCGGTAATCTCCGTAATAGCCGGTATGCGCGCCGATCAGCACTAGGCGCGCCTGGCTGCCGGCGTTGTGCGGTCCGCCCACCAGCAGCGTGCCGGCCGAATGCGCGATCCCCACCAGCTCGGCGCCGGGAAAGCGCTCGCTCATCCAGCCGATCGCGCCCGCGCAATCGTATTGCGCCCAGTCGTCGACGGTGGCGTGGAAGCGGCGCAGATCCGCCGGCCGCGACATTCCTATGCCGCGGTAATCGTAGGTAAGCACCGGAATTCCCAGCCGCGAGAGATAGAGCGCGAAGCGCTTGTAGCGCAGCGCCTGGATCCCCGCGCCGCCGTGCAGCACCACGACCCGGCGTGCGTCGCGTGCAGGGCTACTCGCGTATAGAACGGCGCCGAGATCGTAGCCGTCGGTTGCGCGCAGACGGAATTGCTCCGCCGCGCCTGGCTCCGGTGTTCCGGGATTCGTCGCGCCGGCCCTCGGCAACATGGCCGGGCATCTTAGCCGCTTGGTAGCCGAGCAGCCAGCTAGCTTGCGGACTTCTGCCGTTCGCGCAGATAGCGCTCGAGCTGCGTGCGCGCTGCGACGAGCTCCTCGGTCAGCGTGCGCAGCAGCGAAGGCGCCTGCAATCGCAGCTCGGAGTCGGAGAGATTGCCCAGGGTGCCGCATACGCGCGTGAGGCAGTCGGTTCCCATGCTCGCCGATGAGCCCTTCATGGCGTGCACCAGCGATCGGAACTCATGGTAATTGCGCCCTCCCAGCGCCTGCTCGATGCGCGGCAGCAGCGCCGCGTTGTCCGCGACGAAAACCCTGATCAGCTTCTCGACGAACCCGGCGGAGGACCCCAGCTCCTCCAGATGACCGAGCGTCTCGGTGTTCACCACGGCGGGCTGCGACGGGACGACGGGGCGCACCGGTACGATCGGCACGGCCGGCTCTGCGCGGCGCAGCGCCTCGTCCTTGACCGCGGCGAGCGACTGCACCTCGCGTAGCAGGCGCATCGCTTCGATCGGCTTCGACAGGAAAGCGTCGACGCCGGCTTCGAGCGACTCGCGCTTCGCCTCGGGGGTGGCATCCGCCGACAGGATCGCCACCGGCAAACGCTCGCGGCCGCGCGTCATCAGGCGGATTGCCTGCACCGCCTCGGTGCCGCCCATCCCCGGCATGTTCCGGTCGAGCAGCACCACGTCGTAGCGCTCGCGCTCGATGGCGTCGAGTGCCTGCTCGCCGTCGGTGACCAGGGTGACGCTATGGCCGCCGCGCTCGAGGATCTTGCCGATCACCTCGCGGTTGGTGGGATTGTCGTCGGCCACCAGCACGTTCAGCTTGCGCGAGGCGGCATCGCGGCGCGCGTAGTCCTGCAGTCGGACCACTCCCTCGCGCGCGTCGTCGCCGGCCGAGACCGAGTGCAGCACGTTGAACAGCTGCCGCTTGTCGATCGGCAGCTCGAGCACCGCGGCGAAACCTGCGGATAGGGCGTCGAAGCGGGCCACTTCGGCGCTGCGCGGAATCGCCAGCACCGCGGGCGGCGCCGGGTCGGGAGCTGCGCGCCGGAAGCGCTGCGCCACCTTGAAATCGGCGCTGGACGTATAGAGCAGCGCGCTGTGGTAAGGCTTGGCGAGGCTGATCTCGGACACCAGACGGGCGACGCCTTCCTCGATGCTCGCCACGGCGACGGCCGTCGCGCCCCACCCGGTGATAGCCTGCTCGAGCGGCTCTCGCTGCTCCTGCGGGAAGCCGACCAGCAGCACCCGCGCCGCCGCCAGCTCGCCGACGCCGGCGCCGGCACGCTCGGGCTGCTTGTCGAACGCCAGCTCCACCCAGAAAGTGGTCCCGAGGCCCACCGAGCTTTCGAGGCCGATCCTGCCGCCCATCAGCCCGACGAGCTGCTTGGCGATCGTCGTGCCCAGTCCGGTGCCGCCGAAGCGGCGCGCGGTGCTCTGGTCGGCCTGGGTGAAGCTCTCGAAGATCTTGGCCTGGGCTTCGGGCGGGATGCCGATGCCGGTATCGCGTATAGAGAACTTCAGCTCAACGCGCTGCTCGGTCTCGGCTTGCGCCGAGACATGCATGGTGACGCTGCCGCGCTCGGTGAACTTGACCGCGTTGCCCGCGAGGTTGATCAACACCTGACGCAGATAGTGCGGATCGCCGCGCACCGCGGGAGGCACCTCGGGCATGATCGAGACCACGAACTCGACGCCTTTCGCCGCAGCCTGGGAGCTGAGGATGCGGCAGGTGCTGTTGACAAGGGCGTGAACGTCGAAGTCGGTCTTCTCCAGCACCAGCCGGCCGGCCTCGATCTTGGAAAAATCGAGCACGTCCTCGATCAGCCCGAGCATCACGCGCGAGGAACCGCGCAGGGTCTGCAGCATGTCGGCCTGCTCGCTGCTGAGCTGGGTGTCGCGCAGCAGGTCGGCCATGCCGATGATGGCGTTCAAGGGCGTGCGCATCTCGTGGCTCACCACCGAGATGAAGCGCCGCTTCGCCTGATTCGCCGCCTCGGCGCGCGCCACCGCGTCGAACAATTGCGTGACCAGCTTGCGCACGTAGAGGCTCAGGGTAATGAGGCCGGCCATGAAGCCGACGCCGACGATGAGGTTCGAGCGCCACCAGTCGCTCAGCACCAGCACCGTCGAGAAGCCGGCCACGCTCATGCCCAGCGACAACAGCAGCTGTCCGGGACCGAAGCGGAAGCCCATGCCGAGCGTCGACCAGATGTAGACCAGGATCAACGGGGCGCCCAGCTCGTCGAAGTGCACCATGCACCAGGTAACGGTCACGGCGTCGAGCGCGGCGGCGACGAGGCGCCGCGCGGGCGAAGCGCCCGGCCGGATGACGATGGCGACGAAGAGGGCCGCGGAAACGCCGAGGAAGCCGAGCCACACCAGGATATGCGGCTCGGGCAGCCCTGCCTCGCGCCGCAGCATGATCTCG